>DATGVV010000332.1:0-3856 GCA_035299885.1 Chloroflexota bacterium
AGCGTGCGAAATGACGAGCAATGGCAGGCGCTGATGTCCCTGCTTGCCGAGGTGCCAGAGCTGCGTGACTCCCAGTTCACGACCCTCGAGGGAAGGTTGAAGCATCACGACGAGCTCGATGTATTGATCGAACGATGGACCATCAACCGGTCAAACGCCGAGATTGAGACGTGCTTGAAGGCGGCTGGTGTTCCGGCGGAGCGAATGCGAAGAACCGGAGATCTTCTGGCCGATCCCACCTCAAGCCGGCTCTTTCAAGCAGTGGAGGATCCACCCGGACATCGACAGCTGATGAGCAAACTGCCGTTTGCCTTTAGCCGAAGCTCGGTGGCCGAGCCCTCCCGAGCGCCACTGGTTGGTGAGCATACGACCAAAATACTCGAGGAATGGCTCGGTCTGGGTGCTCGTGATATCGAGCAACTGGAAGCGAAGGGCGCACTGGTCTGAATGGCGCGTATTGTCGAGCTCGCCGGTCACTCAGCAGCATACGGCGGCCGTTTGCTGGCCGAGATGGGACACGACGTCATTCGAGTAGAGCCATCACAGGGTGACGCACTGCGCCGGTTGGGGCCGTTTCTGGGCGGCAAGCCCGATCTCGAGAACGGAGCCTGCCACCAGTTCTTGAATGCCGGGAAGCGCAGTTTCATCCTGGATGTGAACTCTGAACCCGGGTGCAAGATGCTCAGGGATCTGCTGGCCACATCGGAGGCCTTGCTCGGCCAGGCTCCGTTGCCCCTTGGCGAGGACGACCTGTCGGCGAACCCCAAATTAGTCGTCGTACGGATTGACGATAGCCTGCCTGAGCTGTGTACGTACGCTCGTTCCGGCCTCCTGGCTCTCACTGGCCATCCCGACCGGCGGCCGATGCTTCTGGGTGGTCACGCTGCCTACGCGGCGACAGGGACGTTCGCTGCACTTGCCCTTATGGCGGCTCTACTGATGCACCAGACTATGGGTCTGGGACAGGTTGTCGACCTCTCGGCACAGGCGTGTCTCGAGGTTTTGGGCGAGCAAGCGGTTATCGCCGAAACCGTCACCGGGGAGAAGTTTGAACGCCGTGGCTACCGCGGCGCCGTGACGGCGATCTCAGGCGGCTTCCGGTGCGCGGACGGCTACGCCATGCTCAGTGTGCCGCCTCAGGCAGAAAGTTGGGCAAGATTCATGGAATGGGTGCAGGACCCAGTGCTGCTAGAGGACGATTCGCTGGCCGACGAGGCAGAACGTCGCGCCAAGCAGGAGTTCGTGCTCGATCGTCTGGAATCGTGGACCCAGCGGCTGGGCAAGGAAGAGCTTGTCGTGCAGGCACAGTTACGCCACACACCCGCGGCGCCCGTTTCCACGCCGTTGGACCTGGCCGAGGATCCGCAATTGATTGCTCGCGGCTTCCTGCGGACCGTCGAACACCCTGAGCTTGGCTCGATGCTGTTTCCAGAAGGCGCCCTCGCCACGTTGACGGGCTTTCAACCAACAATCGCCCCGCGCCTGGGGCAGCATAACAGCGAAATCCTGACGGAGCTCGGCTATTCAGCGAGTCAGCAGGAGAGCATCGCATGGCGGTAAAAGACGATCCCTTAGCGGAGACACGGTCCTGGCTCGGACGCGAGACCAGCTTCGTCGGCGCCGACCAGGTCACCCTCAGCGACATTCGCCGCAAGCTCGAGGTGTATTGCTTCGACTGCCCGCTTCACAACGACGAACAGGTGGCCCAGGCCCATGGCTACCGGACGGTAGTCGCGCCGGCGACCATGACGCCGCTTTGGGCAATGCAGCCGTACTGGTCTCCTGGCGAGCCGTCGCCGTTCGCACCGGGTTTGCGAGAGAAGAACGGTACCGGGCGGACCGATATTCCTAATCCTTACCCGAAGGGGCTCAATGCCTCGAGCGAACGAGAGTTCTTTGAGCCTGTCTACCCAGGCGACAGACTGCGCGGCGTGTGGAAGCTCATTGACATTCAAGAGAAGAAGACGGGCCTCGGCGAGGGCGCTTTTATGACCACTGAGGTCAGCATCTACAAGGACACTGGCGAGCTCGCGGCAATTCATCGAACTACCGGCTTTCGCTACTATCCGACCGCGGAGCGCCTGGAGCATGCCAAAGCGACTCCGCGGGATGTAGGCCAGCAGCCCTCGGATTCCGCCCCTACGAATCCCGACGTCGACTGGGGCCAGCAATTGCATTTTGACGACGTGAATGTCGGCGACGAGGTGCCTCCGTACAGCTTGTGGCTCAATTACCAGCGGATTGTCATGAGCGTCGCAGCCGATCGCATGTTCAGCTCAATTCATCACAACCGCGATGTGGCGCGAAGTGGCGGTCTAGACGACATCATTTTCAACACGCTCGGCTACGAAATGGTTTTTGAAATCACCCTCCGCCGTTGGATGGGCCTGGCTGGCAGGTTGAAGAGGCTTGGCCCTTTTCGGATGGTAAAGAACAGCCATCCCGGTGACGCAATCAACTGCCATTGCCGGGTCACTGACAAAACAGAATCGGGTGCGGAAGCGCTGGTTCGCCTGGAAATAGCGGTTGACAACCCTCGCGGCGAAGCGGCGCGCGGCGAAGCGCTCGTTTCTTTACCAAAGGCGAGAGGTTGAGCAGTCCGTGATCGTCACACCAAGCTAGCCGGCTGGTTTGGCGGACGTGGCGGGTTTGGCCGCGGCGCTGCCAGCCGCCGAGGCGCCGCCAAGCGCCTTCGCCGGCAGCGGGAAGCTGTACAGCCCGTCCCTCCCTATGGTGTAGACGATGTTGTTTGTGTTATCGAAGCCGGCCTGGTGGCCTCCGGCCACGGATGGCACGTTGGTGATGAACTTGATGGGGGTCCCGCCCACAATGCCCAGAGTAGGCCCCCACGGACCGCCGCTCTCCCCCAGGAAATACAGGTCCGTCTTGGCGTCGTAGTAGACCTCGTCCCCGGTCCCGGTCTGGTCAAGGCTGCCGACGATCTTGCCAGCATTGAAATCCCAGACAACCGGGTGCGGCTGAATGGAGATGACTCCCATGTTGGTCTTTGGATTCATCCAGATGCCGGCAGCGCGGGCGCCCTTGGGCAGATCGAACTTCTTGACCAACTCGTCCTTGGCCGGATCGAATTGAGCCAGGAACTCCGGGGCGCGAATAGTGACGTACATCATGCCGTCGGCGGCGTCGTAGCGCGGCTGTTCGATGGCCTCGCCCATGTTCTCGAACTTTTTAGTGACTTTGAACGTGGCCATGTCGATGGCGGTGATGATGCCGTCGTCGCTGTTGGCGATGTAGACCTTCTTGTCCTTGGGGTCGTAGTCCAATTCGTCGGCGCGCTTCTTGCCGCCGGTATTGATGGTGCCAACCACCTGGTTGGTGGCCATGTCGATGCTGACTACGCTGCTGTCGTCTAAGCCGGCCACGATGCGGCCAACGTTCTTGGCGATGATCACGCCGCTCGGTCCACCGGCCGTCTTGACGGTGCGCAGGAACTTGGGTGTGGGGCCGCTAATGTCCCATTCGTCGACGCCGCCGGTGGTGGAGTCACCCACCACCATCAAGTGGCCTTCCTGGTCCACGTCGACGATGTCGGCGGAGATGGCCTTGCCTTCGGTGCCAGGGATGGTCGTCTTCGTGAGTAGCACTACGGTCGTATCGGCATCTACACGGGGCACGAACGTGGCCGTGGGCTTCGGCGCGGCTGAGCCGCTGGCAGCTGCCGCAGGCTTGGCCGACGCGGCTGCGCTGGCCGCAGACGGCTTGGCCGATGCCGCTGCGCTGGCAGGGGCGGGGCTGGCGGCAGTGGTCGCCGCGGGGCTGCCGGCGGCTGCCGGAGCGCTCGAAGGCGCCGCGGCGCCACCGCCACAGGCTGCGAGAGCGACTGCGATGGCTGCCG
>DATGVV010000333.1:0-5721 GCA_035299885.1 Chloroflexota bacterium
GCACGCCGATGCGCCGCGCGCGAGCTTCCTCTTTGAGTCGCTCCGCCAGGAGGACCGTTGTCCCAACCGCCGTGTACTCCATGCGCGCTGGCGCACCGATATTGCCAGTCACTACCGAGCCGCTCGCCACTCCGATGGCGATACGCACTTTCAGCTTGGCGAATGCCTGCTCGATTGCCTTCGCGCAGGCGACTGCCTTGGCAGGGGCGCGAGCGTCCTTAACCGGCGCTCCCCAGATCACTGAAACCTCGCGGCCGTGATGCAGATGATCGACGACGCCGTCATACGCCAGAACGCAATCGATTATGGGCGCCAGGTAGCCGTTGACCAGCCGGACGAGCGATTGCGGCTTTCGGGATCGCGCAAGCTCGGCGAAATTGGTGATCTCGGCTATGAGGATCGAGACCTCCCGCTCCTCTCCGCCCAGCTTCACGTCTCCTTTGAGGATCGCGTCGGAGACCTGCTGGGTCATGTACCGACCGAAGGTGTCCCGGATGCGATCGCGCTCTCTGAGGCCCTTGACCATGGCGTTGAACGCTCGCGCGAACTTAGGATTGGCTGTGCTCACGACCTTCACCGGATGTGCGCCGGCCGCTACTTGGCGGAACGCTTCGATGAAGACTTGATCGTCTGCCATCCGCCGGCAGTATCCCACGGGCAAGCCCCCTACAGAAGTACTCCCGGCGGGCCGGACGCCGGGGGCGGCCGGTACGCTCCGCGCAGGTGATCTGGCATCGCTGGCTGCTTGGCCTTCTTTTGGCGCTCGGCGGGGCCATTGCGGCCGTCGATCCCTCCGAGGCGATGGCGGCGCCCGCGCGGTTGGCAGCCGCGCCGCCGACGCTGGACGATTTCTGGAGCGGGCGGGCGTCCTGGCAATTGGACGCGGCAGACGTGGGCTTGCCGGTGGGCGAATCGGACACGGTCCTCGGCTCCGACGGCGCGCTGTGGTCGTACCTGCACGCCAGTGGTCGATCGGCGGGCGTCACCGACCAGTTCGGCGCGCCGGTGCCCTTTCCAGGCTGCGTCACGCGCTGGCTCAGCGGCGACGGGGGGCGTCACTTCGGGCTGCTGCAGCCCGTATGCATCATCCCGTGCACCGTCAAGCCCTGCAGCTCGACCGCCGATCAGGTCGATCAGCAGCAATACCCACGCGTGGCGCGCTCGGCCAGCGGCGGCTGGGCCATGGTTTACGAGTGGCGCGGCGCGAACTACTTGCGCACCTCGAGCGACGGGTTGAGCTGGAGCAGGCCGGCGCATATCGCCAACACTCGCCAATGGCGGCTGTGGTACGCCGCGTGCGGGCCCGGCCAAGCCATCGGCGCGCACCCATTCGTCAACGCCAGCACCGAGTACCAGTGCTCCGCCGGCGGCCCACCGGGCCTGGCCATCGATGGTGAGACGCTGTACGTCTTCATCCCAGAGGGCAAGAGCCCTGGCGCAATGGGCTGCTATTCCGGCCCGCTGGCGCAGGGTGCGGCCGGGCTGCGGCGCTGCCAGCACGGCGTACTGTTCAGCGGCTCGCCCACCTATGGCCCCGCCGACGCTCGCGGCGCTGCCGCCAATCCCTACTTCGATTTCCGGATGGTGTCCTCGGCCGATGTACTCAAGGCTGGCCAGCGCTACTACATGGCCTACGAGGGCGACCGCGGGCCCGACGCGCTCGGCGGTGGCGACGACCAGTTCGGTTTGGGCTTCGCGCGCAGCGCCGGCCCGGCGATCGACGGCCCGTGGGAGAAGTACCCACGGAACCCGGTGCTGACGAGCCTGCCCGGCAACATCGGCGTCGGCCACGCCGACCTGATCGTCATCAACGGCGTGACCTACCTTTACACTGCTACCACCGCGACCACCCGGGGCCGCTACGTGCTGGCCTGGAGCTGATCAGCCGAGAAGAATCCACGGGCGAATTCCCGGAAGCGTAGGACCAGCGGGGACAGGTACTTGTCCCGCCGAGTGACCATCTCGAGGTGCCGGGAAATGGTCAGCCCTTCGATCGGTGCGGTGGAAAGATGGCCGGCCGCAAGCTCGCGGCTGATGGCCAGAGCCGAAACGATGCCCACGCCCAGGTTCGCTTCGACCGCTTTCTTGACCGGCTCGGCCTCATGCAGCTGGAGACCCACTTTGATCGTGAGACCCGCCTCGCGAAGCGCCTTCTCGAACAAGATGCGCATCACGGAGGTGGCTTCAGGAACGACGAATGGCTGATCGGCCAAATCGGCCAGGGTCACGCTCGCTTTCCTCGCGAACGCATGCCGAGGCGAAAAGATGAGCGCCAGTGGATCCGGCGCCAAGTGCTCGACGACAAAGCGATTGTCATCAACCGGGCCTCCGACGATGCCGATGTCCACGATATTCTGATGAATCCGCTCCAGGATGCGAACCGCGGGCTCGATGTGGAGCTCGACGTCGGCTTCGGCCCACTGTTCTCGGAAATTGGAAAGGAGCTCGGGAACGACGTACATACCGCTGGTGGTATTGGTGCCAACCGTGAGCTTGCCTCGCTTTGCGCCGGAGAGCTCGGCCAGAATGCGGCTCGCCTGCTCTTCAGCGCTCACCATCGCGATGGCGGAGTCATACAGGGCACGCCCAGCCTCAGTCAGAGATAGGACGTTGCCGCGGCGCTCGAAGAGGCGGATACGCACCGAACGCTCGAGAGCCTTTATCTGCAGGCTCACGGCCGGCTGCGTCAGGTGCAGGTCCTGTGCGGCGAGCGTGAAACTGAGGCGGTTAGCCACGCTCACAAAAACGCGGACCTGGTTCAGGTTCATGTCGTCATAAGCATTTCGATAGGGATACTCCTCCACACTCTAACTTGATTGCTGTGAGCGCTGTGGCGATGCTTATTGCAGATGATGCTTACCTCCCAGCAACGGCCCGGCATCAACCAACCGGATCAACCGTTGCAGCCGCCTGCTCTCGAGATCGAAGGCGTGAGCAAAACCTACTGGCAGGGCGACCGGACCGTAGACGCTCTCGCCCCGATCAACTTGACGGTCAAGACGGGTGAGTTCGTGTGTCTGGTGGGCCCCAGCGGCTGCGGCAAATCGACGCTCCTCAGCATCGTGTCCGGGCTCGAGCCCGCCAGCACTGGCTCGGTGCTCGCTAAGGGGCAGCCGGCAGTGGGGCCCAGCCCGGAGCGGCTGCTGCTTTTTCAAGAGGCCGCGCTCTTCCCCTGGCTGGACGTGCAGGGCAACGTCGAGTTCGGGCTCCGCGAGCGAGGTATTCGGCCCACCGAGCGTTCTGCAGTGGCGCAGCGTTACGTCGATCTCGTGCACCTCACGGGCTTTGAGCGCAGCTATATCCACCAGCTCTCGGGCGGCATGCGGCAGAGGACGGCGATTGCCAGGGCGCTGGCGATGGATCCCGCGCTGCTGCTCATGGACGAGCCGTTTGGGGCTCTGGACGCTCTGACTCGCGACACGCTCCACGAGGAACTCGAATCTATCTGGGCCAGCACCGGCAAGACCATCCTGTTCGTGACGCACAACGTCCGTGAGGCCGTGGCTCTCGGAGATCGAGTCCTGGTCTTTTCGCCGCGGCCGGGCCGCATTGTGGCCGAGTTTCCCATCGATTTGCCACGAACGCGCTCCCTGCAAGATCACGGACTGGCCGATAAGGCCAGCGAGATCTTGGCGGTGCTGACCGAGGAAATGCGCCGCTAATGGCTGCCAGCGACCTCGCAGCTGCCACAGCGCCCGGCTTTCCCCTAGCCGCCCGCCTATGGGCGCCGTGGCTCCGCCGAGCCCTGTTTTACGTCGGGCTGGTGGCGGTCTGGCAGCTCATCGCGTCGTCCGGGATGTGGCCATCATATGTGGTCCCTGGCCCAAATGCGGTAACAGCGAGCCTGGCCGACGGATTGGCCGGCGGTGTGTTCCTCGTGGCAGCTGCGGTCAGCCTGAGCCGGCTTGCTGTGGGCTACGTCCTCTCGGTCGGGCTGGGCATCCTGCTTGGCATGCTGATTGCTCGCTTCCGCCTGGCCGACGAGCTGCTGGGGTCGCTCGTGCTCGCTCTGCAGTCACTGCCAAGCGTTTGCTGGCTGCCGCTAGCCATTCTATGGTTCGGCCTCAACCAGACCGCGGTGATCTTCGTGGTCGTGATGGGCGCGCTGTTCTCGATCACGCTTGGCGTCGCCAGCGGCGTCCGAAACACGCCGCCACTGTATGTCAAGGCCGCCCGCAACATGGGTTCCCACGGCTGGCGGCTCTACAGCCGCGTGATTATTCCCGCGGCATTGCCAGCCGTCCTTTCGGGCCTCAAGCAGGGCTGGTCGTTCGCCTGGCGGTCGTTAATGGCGGGTGAGCTGATTTATTTCTCGCTGAGTCTCGGCAACTTGCTGCAGACTGGGCGAGACCTCAACGACGCGGCCAGAGTCGTCGCGGTCATGGTGGTGATCATGGTCATCGGCCTGGTGTGCGATCAGCTCCTGTTCGCCCCGTTCGAGCGCCGCATGCGCGAGAAGCGAGGCTTGAATTGACCACTCGCCGGCAGTTCCTGCGTATGGTCGCCGCTGGTGTGTCGGTGATCGCTCTGGCCGCGTGCGGCCAAAGCGGCGCGTCCGCGACCCCGGTCCCGGGCGGCCAATCGGGCTCACCGCCGGAAAAGATCACCCTGGGCTATTTCCCGAATGTTACCCATGCGCCAGCCCTCGTGGCCGTGGCTCTAAACAGCTTCAAGGATTCGCTCCCCAACGTGCGCATCGACTACAAGACCTTCAACGCCGGGCCAGCGCTCATCGAGGCCTTGTTTGCCGGAGCAGTCGACGTTGGCTACGTGGGGCCCAGCCCCGCCATCAACGGCTACAGCCAAAGCAAAGGCCAGGCCCTCCGCATCATTGCCGGGGCGATGAGTGGCGGCGCTTCCTTCATCGTGCGTTCGGCGGCAAACATCACATCGCCGGCGGATCTGTCCGGTAAAAAAATCGCTTCGCCTCAGCTGGGCAACACGCAGGATGTGGCGCTGCGCTTCTACCTCCAGCAAAACGGCCTCAAGACGCGCGACAAGGGCGGCTCGGTGGATGTGGTCCCTACGCAGAATCCCGACATCGTGAACCTTTTTCGGCAGAACCAGATCGACGGCGCCTGGGTGCCGGAACCCTGGGCCTCGACGTTAGTGCTGCAGGGCCAGGGCGATCTGCTCGTCGATGAGCGAACGCTCTGGCCGGAAGGAAAATTCTCGTCGGTGTGCCTCGTGGCCTCGCCCAAACTGCTGAAGAGCGGCCCTGACATAGTCAAGGGCCTGCTCAGCGCGCACCTGGCAGCCATCGACCTCATTCATCACAACCGTGACGAGGCTAAGAAGCTTGCCGGCGAGCACATTGGCAAGCTCACCTCGCAGCCGATGCCCGCGGACGTGCTGGATCGCGCTTTCTCGATGCAGGACGCCACCTATGACCCGCTGTCCTCCAGCATCCTGGCTGGCGCGGACCATGCCTTCGCGCTTGGCTTTCTCGGAAACAGCAAGCCAGACCTCTCAGGTTTGTTCGATTTGCACCTCCTGAGCGAGGTGCTGACCGCGGCCGGGGTTGACCCGGTTTCGGCGCAATGAACGCCGCCCCGTCGCGATTGGTGCGCTCGGCGCCGTCATGGTGTTCGGAGTCCTAATTCGAGCTCCCGTTGCTAGCATCCTTCTGTGATCTTTGGGCTGTGGCGGCGGCGTAAGCCGGAGCCGGCGGACGCCTGGCTGGTAGTAGGCCTCGGGAATCCCGGCAGGGAGTACGAGCGC
>DATGVV010000334.1:0-6147 GCA_035299885.1 Chloroflexota bacterium
GTGTCCCTGTCGTCGGCTGTCTTGCCACGCGGCGAATGCTCAGGATTCTGGTATGTGAGCGACATGCGGAACGTTCCACCCTCGTGCGCGTTGAACGCATGTACTTCGCCTGTCATGCCGTCCGGCGGAAGCCAGGTAGCCACGGCATCCCGGTCCAGGAAGGCCTCATAGATAGCCTTACGCGGCGCCTTAATAACTCTTGAAACCCGCGTGCTCGCACCCTTGCGGGATGGCTCCGTCATGCTTGTTGGTCTCCGCTTGCCTCGCCCAGGATCATCTCACAGCAGAGTCGAAGCTGTAGCACCTCTTGTACTATGTCAAGCGTTCAGTCGCTGGTGAAATCAGAACAAATGGAGGAAACAAGTAGATGCTTGGTATGAGTCGCTACGCCCAGGAATATATCGACGCATGTCGCTCCCGGGTTGACTCGGACGTTTCCGCTTACAGGAACCTCATTGCAGCGGTAGGACATCAACCCGCGAGCGATCAACGTAACTCCGCGGTTGAAGCCTTTGAAGCGGCGTTCTTCAATAATATGGTTCTCCTTCTCGATTACTTCTTCGTTCATCGACTCCGGGGGATTGAAGGAAAAGACGGCAACCCACTGAATGAAGTACGGGTTATGTCTAACTCAATGCTGCAGAACGAGAACATCATGAGCACTTCGTACCCGAGGTCCATGCCCTCGGCTTTGGGGGATAAGTCGATAAAGCTATCTCCAGAGAAATCAGTCCTGAAGCATCAACTCGGAGATGAAATCAAGCTGACGGAACCAGATTTCCTACGCATATCCGAGGCGTTCTTTGAAGAAATAGAGCGTAAGTTCGCCGGGTGATAGGCAACTACCTTTGTTTCATGCACTAACCTGCTCTTTAGCCCTTTAGCTGTGCGTCGATTTCACACATCCCATCTGAACCGATGTTCAGGCCGATATTGTTCATGTTGTAGAGATGTTCGCTGGCAACGAGCCAGACAATATCGCAGATCTCCCGTTCGGAGTAGAAGTTGGCCAAGCGAGCGAACGTATCGGGACTGACTTCCTTATTCTTTGTCAGCTCTGTCACATAGTCGAGAGCAGCGCGTTCCGCATCGGTGAAAAGAGAGCTCGAACGGTACTGCTCCAGCGAGTCGAACTTAGCCTTATTCTTCATCGACTTCTTGAGCGCCGCATACCGGGTCGCATCCATACAGAACAGACAGCCGTTGATGGAGGCCACCCGTTCGCGGATGAGCATGGCAATGTCATGCGACAACAACAGCTTTTTATCTAGCATTGAGACCTTCCCATAGAAGAGGCTGAAGGCGAACGGCATCCGAGCTGAAAATACGCTCAATGGTCCAAAGACTTTGCCAAACTGTCTGCGGGTGAAGTAATACGCCAACTTGATGAACAACCCCTTGGGACGTTCGACGGGAGCCAGGTATGGAGCCATAAATTTTTCCCCTGCTCATCAGTTGTTGAGGATCACGCACCTTAATTTCACGAGCAGATGAATCTACAATTTACATTGCTACCGAGCTGCTCTAGTGTTCCTCGGTCTGGCAGGAGGGCCACCCCCGCCTAGGCTCCCGCTAAACCGGCAGCTGGTCTCCTTCCGGAGAGGGCGGCACTTCGAAGGCGTTGTTGATGCCCGAGATCAGGCCGAAATGGCCGGCGGTGACGGTCAGATCCACCAGCCACTGGACGCCGTGGCGGTCCTTGAGGCGGTCGAATGTCGCTTGGTCGACGCGGTTGCGGTTGGCTAGCTGCTGGGCGTAGCTGACCAGGTCCGCCTGATCCTCGCTCAGGCCCGCGGAGGTGCGATCGCGGATCGCGGTGATGACCGCGTCTGGCACGCCGGCGCGGCGGGCGTTGGGCGCCTGGACGCTCCACACAAACAGGCAGTCCTTGGCGCGGGCAACGGCCAGCGCTGCGAGGACAACCTCCTGAGGGCTGAGCTTGGAATCGCTCCTCAGCGAGCCAGCCAGCGCATCGACCTTCTCCGCCAGCGCGGGACTGTGGAGAAGGATGCTGTACGGACCGGCCACGCGGCCGCGCGCCTGGGTAATGCGGTCGAACAGGAAATGGAATTCGGGCGGCAGCTCGGATTTTTCGGCGATCTGCTTGACGCGAGCCATTGGCACACCATTATGCACGCCTCCTCATGTGGGACTTAGGCAGCTCTTAACTAGCCGCTCTACACTGCTAGTCATGAAGAACCGCGCTCTGGCGGCCGCGGCCGTCGCGCTGCTGAGCCTCAGCGCCTGCAGCTCGGCAGCGCCGATCGCTGTGCCAGCGGTAGCGCCTGCTTCGCCCGAGGCGGCGCTGCCGAGTGCCTCACCTGGAGCTGCACCATCGCCACCGGCAGCCACGAGCGCTAGCCCGGTCCCCGCACGAGCCTCCGAGGCGGCCGCAAGCCCGGTCCAAGCATCAACGCCGGCCGTCGCTCCAACGCCGTCCAGCATGCGCACCGGACCGCTACAGTACATCCGTCAGACGCTGAACAACTGCGGCCCGGCCTCCATTGCCGAGGTCCTGCGCTACTGGGGCGTGGCGCGCACGCAGGAGCAAGTGCAGGCAGCGGTGCGGCCGGATCTCAACAGCCGTGGCATGTGGCCCTACGGCGTCCCAACCTACGTCAGCAGCACCGGCATGAGCTCATTGATGGGCGTCGGCGGCAACCCGCGCATCGTCAAGGCGCTCGTGGCCAACGGTTTCCCGGTGATCGTCGCCCAGATGGTCAGCCTCACCGAGCGCGAGGCGCACTATCGAGAGATCGAGGGCTTCGACGATCAGCGGCAGACGTTCGTCTCGACCGACACCTACCTCGGGCCGAACCACGAGATCGGCTACGCCGAGTTCGATCAGCTGTGGGAGCGCGGCAACCAACGTTTCATGGTCATTTATCCGCCGGCCAAGGAGTCACTGCTCAATGCCGTTCTGGCGAGCGTCGACTGGAACAAGAAAGCTGCCTACAAGGCAGACCTGGTGAAACAGCTGAACCCGCAAAACCGGCCGCCGGACTACGGCCCGCCAAACGTCCAATTCCGAGGCAGCTCGTCGCTGTTCAAGGCGTGGGATCACATTCAGCTGGGCGAGCTCGACACGGCCAGGGCGGAGATCCAGGAGGCGGTCCAGACGGGGGCCAACCCGTTGATGGTTGGCTGGCTGAACCAGGCGCTTCAGAGCGCCAGCAAGTAATCGCCGTCCGGTTAGAGGACACGCCCGCTGTCGTGGCCGGCGGCGGGAGTACCGCAGTCACTATTTGGTGACTTCAACCGGGCCCAAGCCCGGTGCTACCATCGGGCAACCGTGAACCACTTGAAGCTCCACGTTTTGGTCCTGACGCTGCTGCTGGCCGCCTGCGGAAGCATGGCCGCGCCGGCCAGCTCGCCCGCCGGCAGTCCGCCGCCGGGGTCCAAACCAGCCGCCGGCAGCGCGTCAGCGGCGGCCAAGGCGCTGAGCATCAAGGTCGGCTACGCGTCCTTAACCGGCAACTCCGCGCCCATCTACATCGCGCACGACGCCGGTTTCTTCGCCAAGAACGGCCTCAACGCCGATTCCAGCCTGATCTCGGGCAGCCCCAAGACCATCCAGGCGCTGGTGGCCGGCGACATCGACTTCGCCATCGTGGGATCCAGCGCCACCGTGCAGGCGAATCTCGGCGGCGCGGACCTGTCTATGATCGCCACCGCGGCGCCCGGCCTGGCGTTCCGCATCTACGCCAAGCCGCCGCTCGAGAAGATCGCCGATCTCAAGGGCAAGCGCATCGCCGAGAGCATCATCGGCAGCGATCCCGATTTCGCCCTGCGGTTAGCGCTGCCGCGCTACAACCTGGCCTACTCCGACGTGCAGATCGTGCAGCTGCCGGACGGCGGAGATCCGGCGCGTCTCACCGCCATCCAGGCCGGGACCGCCGACGCGGCCATCCTGACCGGCGGCAACTTCGCCAGGGCCGAGAAGGACTTCAAGCTCAAGCTCATCCTGGACATCGGCAAAGAGGACATCACCTACGAGCAGGCCACCGTGGCCGTGAACCGCAAATACACCGCCTCCCACCCTGAGGAAACCACACGTTTCCTGCGCGCCTTCAGCGAGTCGGTCCACTATTTCCAGGCCAATCGCGATCAGACGCTGGCCATCTTGAAGAAGTACATGAAGGTCGACGATCCCGAGGTGCTGGCCGAGACCTGGGACTACTCCAACATCCTGAAGGTCAAAGGCCTGCCGTTCGTCAGCGAGCCCGGCGTGCAAAGCATGCTCGACCTGGTGGTCACCGCCAACCCGGCCGCGAAAGGCCACAAGGCGGCCGAGTACATCGACAGCAGCTTCCTCACCAAGCTCGAAGCCGAAGGCTTCAAGGGCTAGGCGCGCCTGACCTCACCGGCCTAGAGGTCGTTGCCCCACAGCTGGCGGTAGAAGCCTTCGTCCTCCAGCTGTTTGATAACGCTCTCGTCTACGAAATCCTCAGGCTTGCGTGACTTCACCGCGGGATCCTGGATTAAGTTGTCCATGACGTACCGCAGACCCGGCATCGTCAGGTGCGGCACCTTGGGCGCGTACTTCACGGCGAACAGCTCCCACGACTGCTGGAGCTCATCCGCGTCCGTCGATTTGGTGTAATCGCTCAGCGCCTTGAGGCTGCCCTCGCGGTTGGTCTTGTAGTACTTGATCCCTTCGGACAAGGCCCGCGTGAAACGCACCACCACATCCCGGTGGTCCTTGAGGAATGGGCGGGAGGTGGCGAACGTGCCCGACTGGAACTCCACGCCAAGATCGCCGGTGTTGACCAGCTCGTAGAAGCCTTGCTTCTTGGCCTGGTAGGTAAAGGGCGGGGCGATTGAAATAGCATCCACGGAGCCGTTTTGCAGCGCAACGATGCGCTCCGCCTGGTTAGGCGGCATGTTCACCGGCGTCACGTCCTGGGGAATCTTCAAGCCGAGCTTGGCCATGGCCACCCGGGCGCCCGCTTCGTCGTTACCAGCCGGGGTGTAGCCGATCCTCTTGCCTTTCAAATGGGCCGCATCAGTGATGTCCGGCCGCGTGTAAATCG
Source organism: Chloroflexota bacterium (assembly GCA_035299885.1). Taxonomy (GTDB): domain Bacteria; phylum Chloroflexota; class JAJPGV01; order JAJPGV01; family JAJPGV01; genus DATGVV01. The sequence goes on from DATGVV010000334.1 coordinate 5,034, forward strand.
AGAAGAAGATGGTGTTGATGACGCCGGCAAACATCACGACGTCGGCGCCGCTGAGCGAAGCCCGGATCACCTCGGGCGATCCCTGGTAGGTAATCGGCACCTGGCCGCTGATCATGGCCGCCAGCAGATTGGGCGCGCCATTCAGCACCTGGACGTCGGCATCGAGGCCGTACTTCTCATACAGCCCGGCGTACTTCGTCACCGGCACGATGCCGGAGGGCGCCGCGGCGGACGGCGTGCCGAGGTGCAGCTGGAACAGGGCCGAGGGCCTGGCCGGCGTGGCCGATGGGCTGCCGCAGGCCGCCAACGCGATCGGCAGGCTCAGCAGCAGGCCCATCAGACGCATCGCGGGCCCAACTATACCGACAGAGCGACCGGCGGGTCTACAATGCGCGGCATGCCGATCCAAGAGTCCGAAATCCATATCGACGACCTCCACGCCTTCGTTTATCGCCCGGAGAAAGGCAGCAAGGGCGGGGTGATGCTGCTGCCGCACAACGCGGGCACCGACCGTTTCAGCCGCGAGCATTCGCAGCTGCTGGCTGAGGCCGGTCTGGCCACACTGCTGTGGGATCCTTACCCCGGCAAGGAGCGGCCAAAGACCGACGAGGAGCGGCGCGCGTACAGCGCCGCGGTCGACGACGATTGGGCCTGGCAGGGCCAGTCGCGGCTGCTGAGCTACATGCAGGAGGAGCTGGGTGTCGAGCGCGCCGGCTGCATCGGCTTCTGCATGGGCGGCCGGCTGGGGCTGCTGCTCGGCGCGAAGGACCATCGTCTGGCATCTGTCGTGGCCTTCTATCCGACGATCCGGCGGCCGAAGCCGGCCCACCAGAAATACGACGTGGTCGACCTGGCGCCCGAGATCCGCTGCCCGGTGACGGCCATCTGCCCCGGCAAGGACCACATCGTCACGCCGGAGGTGTACTCCGATCTGCGGCAGGCGCTGCGCAAACGCGAGGAGCCGACGGTGGCTCAGATGTATCCGGACGCGGGCCACGGCTTCCTGCACGCAGGCGAGTCGCCAATCGCGGCCAAGCTGTCCTGGCCCCAGGCCGTGGCCTTCCTGCAGGCCTGCCTGCTGTAGGATGCTGGCTGTCATTCTGAGCGCAGCGAA
>DATGVV010000335.1:0-5988 GCA_035299885.1 Chloroflexota bacterium
ATTCCACGCGATCGCCCACGGAGGCAAGATCCCGTGCCCACACACATCCCCCGGCGCCGGCGCTAGATGCAGCCTGTCCAACTCCGCCTCGCCGCCATCTTGCTGACGATCGCTGTGTACAGCGGCGGGATCCTATCGCTCAATAGCGTGGTGCTGCCGGCCGCCGGGGTGAACGGCTTAGCCGAGCTCGGCCCCGGAGCGTTCGACTTTCTAGGGCCCAATCGTACCGAGGCGCAGGCCGGCAGCGCGAATCGTGAGCACGGCTGGGGGGCGTCCAAGACGTTCAGCCTGTGGCTGCGACCGTTCGGCGTCCACCGGCCCGACGCCGACGACCTGTCATGGGCGCTGGGGTCGTTCGCCGTCCTAGGCACGGTGAGCACGATGCTGCTGTTCCTGTTCCCAAAGCGGGTGCGCTACGTATCGAAGCTGCTGCGCGATGAGCCGTTCCGGAACCACGTCCTGAACGTGTTGGTGGGCCTGCTGGCCTATGGCGTGGCGTACGCGCTGCTGCGCCTATCGTGGCTGATGATCATGGGTGTGCCGTTCATCCCCTTCCTGGTGGGTGGCGTGTGGCTGCTGACCATGATGGGCATCGTTGCCGTCAGTTTCACGCTCGGCCGCGCCCTGCTGCGTTATTTCGACGCGCCGCTGCCGCCGTTAGCCGAGGTGATCATTGGCCTGTGGCTGCTGTTCGTGACCAGCATGCTGCCGGTGCTCGGCTGGCTGGTGGGCGGCGTCTGCGCGTCGCTCGGCTTCGGGGCGCTCCTCCAGACGCGCTTCGGGACGCGCCAGCGCTGGTCGCTCGATCCGCTGGAGGAGCCCGCTCCCGCGCCAGAGCCTCAGCCCAAGCATCCGAAGATCCTGCCCCTCCGTCGCGCGCGCTAGCGGCGGGCTAGCACTCTTCCGGCGGCCGCAGCTTGCGGAAGGCCGCCAGGATCGCCAGGTCGTACGCGATCTTCAGGCTGCCGCCCACCAGGAACGGCAGGCCCAGCGCAGGCACCGCCAAGCTGGCCGCGCTGAAGGCCGGTGGTATGGACTGCGCGGCGTTGCGCGCCACGGACGTGAAACCGGCCGCGGCTGAGCGCTCCTCCGGCTCAACGATAGCCATGGTGTAGGACTGCCGGGTGGGCACGTCGAGCTGGGAGAGGAGGAAGCGCACCAACAGCAGCGCCACCGCCCATTGGAGGTTGGGCATGAGCGGTATCAGCAGGAGCAGCACGTTCGAGGGCAAGTGCGTGAACACCATCGTGTTCAGCAGGCCGATGCGGCGGGCCAGTGGCGCAGCAGCGAGGAACGAGACGCCCGAAGCCAGGTTGGCCCCAAAGAAGATGGCGCCCAGGTCGCCCGCGCCCACGCCGTAACGGAGGTTGAACCACAGAGCGAGGATGCTCTGCACGACGAAGCCGCCGGCGAAGGCATCTACGGCAAACAGCCCGGCCAGACGAAACACGACGGGACCGGATTTGGGCAGGCCAAGCCGCGCGGCAATTCCCTTGCCCTGTGGGAGAGGGTTAGGATGAGGGCTCGCGGCAGCGGGTTCAACGGCGTTGGACAGACGGGTGTAGAGCAGTAGCAGGGCGGCGGCCATCACGGCATAGGCCCATATCAGGGCGCGGTAGCCGCCCACGCCGGTAACGCCCAGGACACCGGGAAGGCCCACGGCTAGGGCGCCCAGCGCACTGGCATACGACGCCACCATGTTGTAGCCCGCAAAAGCTGCCGTTCGGCTGCGGACGCCAACGACCTGCGGCAAGATGGCCTGCTCCACCGGTCCGAACGGTCCCAGCTCCTTGCTCGAAGGATTGGCGGCGCCAAGCGCGGCCGCGATGGCTAGTAGGGCCGGCTGGCTGGTGAGCGCGAACGCCGCCGCCGATCCAGCCATCAGGCCCGAGGCCACGATCAGCGTCGCACGGCGTCCGAGCCGATCGGCGATGGCCGCGAAAGCGCTGGTCAGCAGCGCGCCACCGGCCAGCGCAGCGGTGAATACGGCGCCGATCGTGGCTTTGTCCAAGTCCAGGCTGGCCAGGTACAGGCCTAGGATCACGGACGACATGCCGTAGGCCAGGTTGCGCAGCCCGCAGGTGACGAACACCAGCAGCCGGTCGGCACTCATTTTGTTCCAGGGTAGAGCAAGGCTGCTAGCCTTCCAAGTCATGGCGGAAGCGACGGACCGCTACGCGTCTCTCATCGAGAACGCTCAGCGGGTGTTGGAGGCCAACCGCCTCACCGGCACCTCCGACTGGGACGGCAAGACCTACGATTTTGTCTGTCCCTCGTTGGAGTCGTATCCCTTCCAGTGGCTGTGGGACAGCGCCTTCCACGCCATCGCCCTGCTGCACGTGGACGCCAGGCTAGCCCAGCAGGAGATCCGCTGTCTGCTGCAGGGAGCCCAGGCGGACGGCTTCCTGCCGCACATGCTGCTGTGGGACACCACGGACCGCCAGGCGCTGCTGAACGAGTACGACATCGTGCTGGCCCACCCGCATTTCACGGCCACGACGCAGCCGCCGGTGCTGGCGCGGGCCATCGAGCGCATCTATCAGGCCACCAAGGACGAGGAGTTTCTGGCCGAGGTCCTGCCGCCGGTGCGGCGGTTCTTCGAGTGGCTGGCCGAGACCCACGACCCGGATCACGATGGCCTGCTGTCGATCATCCAGCCCGACGAGTCCGGCCTGGACGCCTCGCCCAAGTACGACCTCCCGCTAGGCATGACCGGCCGAGCCAGCCTGGTGCGCCCGGAACACCGCATGGCGATGCAGCGGCTTCTGGCAACCTACGAGCCGCTGCGGGGCAACCAGGCACAGCTGCTCGAAAGCAGCGCTTTCCAGGTTGAGGACGTGATGTTCAACGCCATCTACGCGGACGGGCTGCATTCCCTCGCCCGCGTGCTCCGCGCCACGGGGGGCGAGGCTCAAGCGACGGCACTCGACCGCGACGCCGCGCGCGTCACCGCCGCGCTGGTGAGCAAGTGCTGGGATGACAAGGTGGGCGTGTTCTGGGACCTGTGGGGCGCCGACGAAAAGCCGCTGCGGGTGCTGACCTTCAGCAGCATTTTCCCGCTCATCCTGGAAGACCTGCCGCCCGACATCGTGCATCGGCTTCTGAAGGAGCACCTGTTGGAGCCGGCCGAGTTCTGGACCCGCTATCCCGTGCCCAGCGTGGCTCTGGACGAGCCCAGCTTCGACCCGTCGTTTCGGAGCCAGGCCGTGTGGCGGGGTCCGAGCTGGGTAAACGTGAACTGGTATCTCTACTGGGGGCTGCTGCGCCACGACTACCTGGATATCGCCAGCGAGCTCGCCAATCGCACCTGCGAGATGGTGCTGCGCGGCGGCCAGCGTGAGTTCTTCAACCCGCTGACCGGCGAGGGACTAGGCGCTAACGACTTCAGCTGGACCAGTTTGGTGCTGGACCTACTGTGGAGCGAGGGCTTGCTCCCTAATGCTGATGCTTCGCTAGCTGCTCGACTGTGACCTTGTCGACGTTCAATACGACCTTTTCGTCGTCGACACTGCTCACCCAATCGCCCGGAAGCTCGACGTCCTCCTTGAAGAGCACTCCCCGGCGCAGGATCACGCGGGATGGCTTGTGCGTGGCGGGATCCACCATCATGTTCTCGACGCTGCCGACCTTCTCGCCATCAATGGCGACCACCTCGGCGCCGTGGCCGATGATGGCGTTCTGCATGTCGCGCTGGCGCGCCCGCTCCAGCTCCTCGTCGGCTGGCCAGCTGACCGGCGTCGTGGCCGGATAGGCCATCGGCCAGAGCACCGCGCCCGCGGGCCAAGCGTACGGAGCCACCCAGTTCTGCGGCGGCCAGCTGTAGTCGGCCTCAACGAAGTCGGGCAGGGCCTCGATCTCCTGCTTGCTCATGTCCAGCTCGACTCGAGTCGGCGCCGCCACCCGGATGTGCTCGGTCGGGATGGCGACGTCCCGCGCCAGGATCATGCCCTTGCGAACGACGATGCTCTTCGTCTGGCCGCTTTGTGGATCGAAGATGACCTTCTCGATCTTGCCGAGGTCCGCGCCATCGCGGGACACGACTGGTGCGTCGAGCTGGATGTCCATGCCGCTGGCTTCGCAAGAATTGCGCCGCTACTCCACCAGAAAACCGCTCTCCCGCAGAGCCTGGCGAGCGCGATCGAGGCGGTCCTCACTGGGCGCCTCCACGGTGTGCAGGTGCACGCCGCCGCTGAGCTCCGACAGCAGCGCCACTTCGCCGGAGTCGACGCGCTGAGCGAACTCGCGCACGTCGGCCCGCGAGGCCATCATCAGGCTGCCGCGCAGCTCGCCGTAGACGGGGTGTTCGACGATCACATCCAGCACTTTCAAGCCGTGGTCGACCATGATGGTCAGCTCGTCCTCGGTGTGGTGGCGGTCGTGCCGGGTGGCCAGCACCGCTCGCACGCAAGGCTCCCGGTGCGGCAGCACGTACCCACGCGGGGTGGCCACAACGTCGTGCCCCGCCGCGCGCAGCAAGGCGCAGTCCTGGACGATCACCTGCCGGCTCACGCCCAGACGATCGGCCAGCTCATGGCCGCTGATTGGGTTGCTGGCCTGACGCAGGATGCCGAGGAGCTGTTCGCGGCGCGGCGCGCTCATAGGGCTAGCCAATCGCGGTCATGCGCTCGATAGGCAGGCGAGCGCGTTGGGCGACGTCCGCCGGGACATCTATGACATGCTGGTTGTACGCCAGAGCATCACGCACTTTCTCGAGCGTGATGCGCTTCATGAAGTGGCAGGAGGCCCGTGGGTTGACCGGCAGGAATTTCTTGGCCGGTGCCTGCTGCCGCAGCCGATGCAGAATGCCGATCTCAGTGGCCACCAGGAATTCCGCTGCCGGTGAGGAGGCTGCATATTTGATCATGCCCTCGGTGGACAGCACCTTGATAGGCAGCGGCAGCTTGCCCTCGCCCGCCAGGTAGAGCGCCGGCGTGGTGCAGCCGCATTCGGGGTGGATGAGCGCCTCGGCCCGCGGGTGCTGCTTGGCCAGCGCCTCGAGAGCCGGCACATCGATGCCCGCGTGGACGTGGCACTCGCCCAGCCAGACGCGCATCTTGCGCCCGGTGACTCGCTCTACGTGGGCGCCCAGGAACATGTCAGGCAGGAACAGGATCTCCCGATCCTCGGGGACGGCCTGGACCACTTGCACGGCATTGCCGGAGGTGCAGCAGTAGTCGCTTTCGGCCTTCACCTCAGCGCTGGTGTTCACGTACGAGACGACGACGGCGCCGGGGAACTGGGCCTTCCATTTACGCAGCTGCTCGGCGGTGATGCTGGCGGCCAGCGAGCAGCCGGCTTCCAGGTCAGGCAGCAGCACCGTCTTGTCGGGACACAGGATGGAAGCCGTTTCCGCCATGAAATGCACGCCACACAGGACGATCAGCGGGTTGTCCGTGGCCGCGGCGCGGCGAGCCAGCGCAAGGGAGTCGCCGGTGAAATCGGCTAGGTCCTGGATCTCGGGAACCTGATAGTTGTGGGCCAGGATGATAGCGTCACGCTCCCGGCGCAGGTCGTCGATCTGCTGGATTATGTCATCCTGAGCCGCAGGCGAAGAATCTTCTCCGTCCGCAGCGGCGGAAGGTCCTTCGCTTCGCTCAGGATGACACGACAGGGCCGTCATCACATCTCGATCAGTAGGCTGATATCCAAGCCCTTCACGGAATGGGTGAGGGCGCCGGACGAGATGAAATCCACGCCGGTGGAGGCCACGTCCCGCAGGTTCTCGTGGGTGATGCCCCCAGAGGCCTCGAGCTGGGCACGGCCGCCGGCGATCTGCGCCGCCTGCCGCATCTCGTCGACCGACATGTTGTCGAGCAGGATCACATCGGCGGCCGCGTCGAGCGCCTGACGCAGCTCGTCGAAATTCGTGACCTCAACTTCAATCTTCGTAAGCAGCGGCACGCCCTGACGGCAGCGGCTCACGGCCTGGGCGATGCCGCCGGCGGCTCGGATGTGGTTCTCCTTGATCAGGATGCCGTCGAACAAGCC
>DATGVV010000336.1:0-3480 GCA_035299885.1 Chloroflexota bacterium
GACGAGGGGTTTGAGGCCCGCGCGGCGGGGAACGGACGGCGGGCGCTCGAGCTCCTCCGGAACACGCCAGCGCGGCTGATCCTGCTCGACATGTGGATGCCGGTCATGAACGGCTGGGAGTTCGCGGCTGCCTATCGCCAGACGCCACCGCCGCACGCCCCTATCATCGTGATGACGGCTGGCTTCGATGCCGCACAAAAGGCTGCCGCCATTCAAGCCGACGGCTTGCTGCGCAAGCCTTTCGAGCTGGATGATCTGGTCCAGATGGTGAGGCGTTACATCACGCGATAGAGGGATCGCAACCGGACAACTGCTTCGTGTGAAAGCTGCCTGAGGTCCTCGTTGCGGACATGGAGCGCCTGGGCTCGCTCTAGCAGATGAAGGAGACGATCCACGTCGAAGGGCACGCGCAGCACGTCATAAGCGCCCAGCCGAGCGGCCACCTGCGCTCGAAAGAGGGGCGCGAGCCACTGCCGCGAAAGGGCCAGGATGGGGACCGCCGGGCCGTAGCGAATACGGATGCCGACGCAGAATGACTCCGCCTCGATCGACGGGGCGACATCTACCAGCGCCAATCCCGGTTTGTGTTTGGAGGCCAGGGCCAGCCCGGCCGCGCCGGAACCAGCGGCAAGCACCTGCCAGCCTTCAAGGTTCAAGACGTCGCGCAGTGTCGCGCGCACCACGCGGTCCGGCTCCAGCACCAATGCTGGCATCATATCTGCTCGCTCTACCGGCAGTCGCATGTATCTTCCGAAGTCCCGCCAGTATATCTCGCTTTTATCAAGCGACGGGTGTCACAATGTAACACTCCATGGCCCGAGCAGCTGAATCCCCTCCGGTGCAGCAGCTGGTGGTCATTGGCTCATCGGCTGGCGGAATCGAGGCGCTGTCGCAGCTGCTGAAGGCCATGCCGCCGGACCTGCCGGCGCCCATCGTCATCGCGCAGCACATCGCCCCTACCACTGAGAGCCACCTGGAGGAGATCCTGCAACGCCAGACTTCGCTGCGCGTCAAGACAGTGAAGGGTCACGAGCCGCTGGAACCCGGCGTGGTGTTCGTCGTGCCTGCCAACCGCCACGTGCAGGTCACCGATCACCACGTGAGCCTGTCTAAGGACAGCACCAACCGGCCGAGGCCATCCATCAACCTGCTGCTGACCACCGCCGCCCAGGCGTTTGGGGAGCGGCTGATTGCCGTCATCCTGTCGGGCACCGGCTCGGACGGAGCCATCGGGGCTGAAGCCGTCAAACGGGCCGGCGGCACCGTGATCATCCAGAACCCCGAAACGGCCCGCTATCCAGGCATGCCGCGATCGCTGGCTCCGGCGGTGGTGGACATGGTGGCCGAGCTGGAGGAGATGGGCTCGATCATCTTCAAGCTGCTCGCCGACGGGCGCCAGAGACCGGTTGCGCCGGAGGCCCAGAGAGAGCTCCGCGGCTTGCTGGAGGAGCTGCGCATCCTGCGCGGAGTCGATTTCAACAGTTACAAGCTGCCCACGATTGAGCGCCGCCTGCAGCGCCGAATGATTGCTACCAAAACCGACGGCCTGGGGGCTTACCGCCAGTACGTCCGGGATCATCCCGAGGAACAGGACGAGCTGGTACGCGCCTTCCTGATTAAGGTCACCGAGTTCTTCCGCGATGACGAGCTGTTCGGCTACCTGCGCGAGCGGCTGCTGCCACAGTTGCTGTTGGAGGCACGCAAGCGCGACAACCAGTTGCGCTTGTGGTCGGCCGGCTGCGCCACCGGACAAGAAGCCTACTCGCTGGCCATCCTGGTAGCCGAGCTGCTGGGGGCTGAGCTGGAGCGCTTCGGCGTGCGCATTTTCGCCACCGACCTGGATCCCAAAGCGCTGGCCTTTGCCCGCCGTGGCGTCTATCCACGAACGGCAGTCGAGCACCTGCCGCCCAAGCTGGTGGAGCGCTATTTCACCCACGTTGACGGCGAATGTGAAGTCAGCAGGCGCATCCGCAGCCTGATTATCTTTGGCGATCACGACTTGGCCCAGCGAGCGCCATTTCCGGCCATCGACCTGATCCTGTGCCGCAACGTGCTCATGTACTTCGACTCCGAGCTCCAGAAGCGTGCGCTCCACCTGTTCGCCTTTTCGCTGCGAGACGCGGGTTACCTCATATTGGGCAAAGCTGAGACGCTGAGCCCGCTGCCCGAGTTCTTTCTGCAGGACCATCATCGACTGCGGATCTACCGGCGCCATGGAGATCGCACGCTGATCCCGGCCACGCGGGCCGGTGTCAGCCCCGGAGCCAGGCCGGCGCAAACCGCTGCTGCCGCGGCCGGAGTGGCTCAATCCCGCGCCACTTCGCCCGCCGTCAGGGAACGAAGCCCGGCCAGCAGCACGCTCGACGTGCTGCCTATGGGGGTGGTGATAGTGGACCGCCACTACGACATCCGGGCCATTAACCCCGCGGCGCGGCGGTTGCTGGACATTCATGTGCCCGGCGAAGACCAGGATTTCATCCATCTGCTGAGGGTGGTCGATGCCAGCCTGGTCCGCGGCGCCATCGACAGCGCCTTCCGCACTTCCCAGCCGGCCAAGCTGCGCGATCTGCCGGTCACCGACCCCAGCAGCGACAGCCCGCGCCATCTCGAGATCGTCTGTTACCCCGGCCAGAGTAGCGACGATGACACTCCTGCGTCGGTCACCGTGACCGTTACCGTCGTCAGCCCCGACCCCGCGGCCGAGCGAACTCCGGACGTGCTGCCCAGGGTCGCCCAAGACGAGGCTGCCGATGTCCGCCAGCGGCTGCAGATGATGGCACAGCAGCTGGTAGAGGTGCGTGAGGCCAACGAGGAGCTGTTGCAGACGAACCGGCAGCTGGGGCTGTCCCGCGACGAGCTCATCTCGGACACCGCGGCGGTCCAGGCCGCGTCAGAGGAAGTCGAGACGCTCAACGAGGAGCTGCACGCTACCAACGAAGAGCTGGAAACGCTCAACGAGGAGATGCAGGCCACGCTCGAGGAGCTGCAGGCGACGAACGACGACCTCGCGGCGCAGACGGCGGAGCTGGGGCGGCTCACGGTCGAGCACGAAACGCAGCGGCGCCGCTTCGAAGCCATGGTCAACAGCATCGGCGACGCCGTACTGGTGGTGGACTCCCACGGCGGAATCGTCTTGGCGAACCCCGCCTACAAGACGCTGTTCGGCAGCGCCTCGGCGCTATTCACCGCCGAGCTGCCCGACGGCACCCCCGTCAAGGCCACCGGCAGCCCCCAGCAGCGCGCCGCCCGCGGCGAGGAATTCACGATGGAGTTCATGGCCCTGGCGATGGACGGCACCCGCCGCTGGCTCGAAGCCACGGGCCGGCCCGTAGAAGCCGACGGCGAGACGCACAGCATCCTGGTCATCCGCGACATCACCGATCGGAGCCTGCGGCAGCTCCAGGAGCGCTTCCTGGCCATGGCCAGCCACGAGCTGCGCACGCCCCTGACGTCGCTGTTTGGCAATGCCCAGCTGTTGAG
>DATGVV010000337.1:0-5259 GCA_035299885.1 Chloroflexota bacterium
TGGTGAGCGTGCTGGTGGACGGCGCCCCTGGGCCTGGACCGTATGCCGCCAAAGCCGTCGGCGAGCTGGGCATCATCCCGGTGGCCGCCGCCGTGGCGAACGCGGTGGCCGCCGCCAGCGGTGTGCGCGTCACCAGCCTGCCGATCACCGCCGAAAAAGTTCGCTCCATGTCATCCTGAGGCCGCAGGCTGAAGGACCTTCCGCCGCAGCGGCGAACGAGAAGGTCCCTTCGCTTCGCTCAGGATGACAGCTGCACGTTCTAGGAGGTTGTTCCATGTCAAACGTAAGCATCCACGTCCCGCTGGCCGCGGCCGACGTCCAGCCAAACACCATGATCGAGTTTGCCCGCCGCGCCGAGTCCGCGGGCGCTGGCATATGGACGCTCGACCGGCTGGTGTTCAACAACCAGGAACCGCTGCTGGCACTGGCTGCCGCCTCGGCGGTCACCTCGAAAGCGCGGCTGGGCATGGCGGTGCTGCTGGGCACACTGCGCCCGCCCGCCCTGCTGGCCAAAATGGCCGCCACGCTCGACCAATTGTCGGGCGGCAGGTTCATCCTCGGACTGGGCGTGGGCAGCCGGGCGGACGATTTCGCCGGCGCCGAGGTGCCGTTCGAGCATCGGGGCAGCCGCCTGGAGGAGGCCATTGCCATCCTCAAGCTCGCCTGGAGTGGGCAGCCGGTCAAGTTCAGCGGCCGCTTCTACACGATAGATGTGGGGCCGATTGGCCCCAAGCCGTCGCAGCCGTCGCTGCCTATCTGGCTCGGCGGTGGCAGCACCGAGTCAGCCCTGAAGCGCATCGGCCGCCTGGCGCATGGCTACATCGCCAGCTCATCCGGGGGGCCGGACGGCTTCCGCGAGAACTGGCAGCACATCCGTCGTCACGCGGAACAAGCCGGCCGCGACCCGGCCAGTCTCAAGTCAGCAGCGCTCATCTACGTCTGCGTGGACGACGACGTGTCCCGAGGGGAGGAGACGGTGGCGCGCTACTTCGAGTACTACTATGCCGGCCGGCGGCCGGGCCGTGGCGGCGCCATCGTCGGCTCCGCCGATGACGTTGCGCGCGGCATCAACGACTACTTGAAGGCCGGCCTGGAATACCCCATCCTGGGCTCGCCCACGGCCGACCTGCGCCACCTGGATCGCGTGTGCGAAAAGGTGCTTCCGAAGCTGGAGGTGTCATCCTGAGCGAAGCGAAGGATCGGTAACCACGCCGCACTGGAACCGATTCTTCGCCTGCGGCCTGCGGCCTGCGGCTCAGAATGACATGGACATCAATTCGGGCTCCAGACGATTGACGACACCTCGCTGAACTCGCGCCACAGCTTGGCCCAGGTCTGGCCGGCGTCGTCGCTGCGGTACAGATAGCCGTAGCGGCTGGCCGCCAGCATCAGGCCGGGCGTGTCGGCCTGCATGCGCAGCACCCACATGGCCGAGTTGGGCTGCACCGGCATGTCCACGAAGTCCCACGTATCGCCGGCGTCCCGCGTGCGGGCCAGCGAGCCGGTGCGGCCCGGCGTGGCATCGCCAATCGTCGCCCAGGCGCTGCGCGGATCAGCCGGATCGATCACCAGGTCGCGCACGTGGTGGTAGGGGAAGCGCTGCTTCACGCCGACTGGCTGCCAGCTCGCGCCCTCATCGCGGCTCACCCAGATCTCGTTGTTGACCACGATGAACACCGATTTCGGCGGCCCCGGGCTGACCACCACGGCATGGTGATCGGGGTTGGTGATGACCTTCGGATCGACTGCTGACCAGGTGCGGCCCCCATCCGTGCTGTGCCGCGCGCCATCGACCTCGATGCTGGCCCACATGTTGTCCGGCGCCAGTGGATCGATGGCGATGTCCGTCACCCGCGGCACGCCTACGTTGTCGCAATCGGAAGCGATGTCGCAGTCGAGCTCGGCCCACGTCTGGCCGCTATCACCACTGCGGTAGATGGCCGGCCGGCTGGGCGTGCCGGTGCCGGCGAACAGCACCTCCTTGTCCTTCGGGTGGAACGCGATGCGCCACACCGTCTGATCGCTGAGCGGGCCGCCGAGGCCCTCCCAGCAACGACCCCCATCCTCGCTGCGCAGGATGCCTTTGTCAGTGCCCGCCAGCAGCACCCGCGGGTCAGCCGGATGGGACACCAGCGTCCGCACGATGCCATCGGAATGGACGCCGTTGCGCGGAGCCAGCCGCTGCCAGTGCTCGCCATCGTCATCGGTCGCCAGGATGCTCTGCCCGATAGTGCCAACCATGATGCGCATGCAATCTACCTCCGAGGTCCGCATCATACATCCGCGCAGAATGCGGCTAAAATGACTCTTACGTTCGCGTAAATATTTCGTTCGGAGAAGCAAGCTGGCCGTAACTCCCGCCGCTGAGGTCCAGACCGTTGACCAACTGCCCGTGCCAGATGTAGCGGACGCGGCTCCGGTTGCCGTCTCGGAGAGGGGGCAGCGCAACGCCGTCATGGCGTTGGTCAGCACCTCTCACACCATCAACCACCTCAACAGCAACACGCTGCCCGTGGTGCTGGGCGTAATGATGACCACGCTGGGCTTCAGCTACACGGACCTGGGCCTGCTGCAGACGGTCAACAGCCTTGTGTCGAACGCGCTGCAGGCGACCTATGGCTTCGTCTGTCAGTACGTCAAGCGGTCCGTGGTGCTGGGCGTGGGCAACATCTTGATGGGCATCTCCACGATGCTGTTCGGCGCTACCAGCTCATTCGGGCAAATGCTGGGCTTGCGTGCCCTCAATGGGGCCGGGTCGAGCCCGCAGCACCCCGTGGGCTCGACCATGCTGGCCACCTACTTCCCCAAAGCCCGAGGTCGCGCCCTGGCGCTGCACAGCACCGCCGGCAATTTGGGCCAGGCCATCGCGCCGGTGCTCGCCGCCGCGCTCATCTACTTCTTCGATTGGCGAGTGGCCTTCGTGGTGGTCGGAATCCCCAGCCTGATCATCGGCGGCTGCTTCCTGCTGATGCGCGATCGCGTGCAGGTGGCCCCCAGCTCGACCAAGCGGGCGAAGGCTGGCTGGGAGTCCTACAAGGCCTGCCTCAAGAACCGCGACTTCATGCTCGTCAGCTGCTTGCTGATGGTCGGCGCGGCCGGCCGCGATGGCGGCATCACGCAGGTCTACTTCGTGCCCCATTTCATGCGCGATCTTGGCGTGGCCGCCGCCGTGGCCGCGGCACTGTTGACGCTGACCCAGATCGGCGGCATGCTCGGGCCGCTGGGCATCGGCTGGCTGTCGGACGTGTGGCCGCGCAAGCTGGTGCTCCAGGCGTCGCTCCTGCTGTCGGCCATCAGCACCCTGTGGCTGGGCCAGCAGATGGCGCTGACGTTCCTGCTGCTGGTCAACCTGTTCCTGCAAGGCGCCGTCACGTTCTCACGCCAGACGGTCACGCAGGCGATGCTCATCGACAACACGCCCGAGGCGTATCACGACGCCGCCTTTAGTCTGTACTACACCATCGGCTTCATCAGCGGGCCGGCCTGGAACCTGGCTATGGGCGCGATGATGCAGGTCTGGGGCTTCACCGCGGCCACGTACGTGATGGCCGCCTCTTATATCGTGGGCATGTTCATGCTCATCCCGGTCCGCATGGGACCGGCCGTCAAGTCGGCCCGCTAACTCGCTAGCGGAAGGTCGCTTTGAACAGCTCCGTCCAGGAGTTGAGGCTCTTCTCTGCCTCGGCTGGCGTGCGGCCGTGCTCAGGCACCCAGGGCGCGAACGGCACCTTGTCCGTGGCCGGGAAGTAGGAGGCCTTGCGCAGCACGTCCTGCCCCTCCTGGCTCAGCAGGTAATCGATGTACAGCAGGGCCGCGTGCGGATGCGGCGCCTTAGCCGCCAGCGCATCCTGGCCGACATTCGCCACCGCGGTGTTATTGAGCGGCACCCACTTCACCGGCGCGCCTTGTGCCTGAGCCCCCTGAACGTGGGCCAGGAAGATGGTCGGCGAAGCCGCCAGCTCGCCCTTGGCGACCAGGTCCAGCAGCGCCTGCCCGGATACCTGGTGGACGCTCGGCTTCTGCTTGCTGGCAATGTCGGCCAGCAGCTTCTTGCCGGCATCATCGCCCATCACGTGCTGCACGATGCCGACCCAGTTCGAGCCGGTGGTCGAGCCGGTCAGGGCCAGCTTGCCGGTGAGGCCTGGGTTCAGCAGGTCGGCCTGGGTCTTGGGCACCGCGTCTTCGGAGATGAGCTTGGTGTTGTAGCCGAACGAGGCGTAGGCGATGCGCACCGCCGCGGCGTCGGCCAGGCCCTTGCCGGCCATCGACTTCAGCTCGTCGGGAAGCCCGGCCACAGCCGGCGAGAAGAACGGTGTGAGGATCTTGGCCTCCTGCAGGATGCCGGTGGTGACCGCCGCGGCCTCGATCACGTCGAAGATCTGCTTGCCGGCCTGGGCTTCCTGCGTCGCCCTGGGGGCGAGCTGCTGCTCGTCGGCCCGGAAGACCTCGATCTGGAGGAAGGGGTACTTCTGCTTGAAGCCGTTGGCTAACGCCTCGATGCCCGGACCGGCCAGCGTGGTGTACCAGCTGACGCTGCCCTCTTTCCGGGCGCCGGCCTCGAGCACTACCTGCCGGTCACTGCCCTGATACGCGGCGACCTGCTCGATAGTCGCCGGCGCCGAGCTCGGCGCCGCGGGCGTCACCGTACCCCCGCAGCCAGCCAGGGCCATCGCCGCGAGCAGGGCCAGTACGAGCTTGCCCAAAGTGCCGCCATTCTAAGCCCGGGTACAAAGGGGAACGCCCCGGCAAGCAGCGAGCTACCATTGCGCCATGGTCAGCCAAGCCGAAAACGACCTGCTCACTCTGGTTGGCGCTGGCCAGCCCGCGGGTGAGCTGCTGCGGCGCTACTGGATGCCTGTGGCCATTGCCGCGGAGCTGACCGATGAGGAGCCTACCAAGTTCGTCCGCCTGCTCGGTGAGGACTTGGTGCTGTTCCGCGACAAGAGGGGCCGCATAGGGCTGTTGGGCGACCGCTGCTCGCACCGCGGCGCCTCGCTGTGCTACGGGCGGGTCGAGGAGCGCGGCATCTCGTGCGCCTACCACGGCTGGCTGTACGACACCGACGGCAGCATCCTGGAGACGCCGCCCGAGCGCAACGACGCCATCATGCGATCGCTCAGGCACAAGGCCTACCCCGTGCGCAGGTTCATCGGCATGTACTGGGCCTACCTAGGGCCGCTGCCGGCGCCGGAGATCCCCAAATACGACGTGTGGGTCCGCAGGGACGGACAGCGCAAGATCGTCATCCACCCGCGGCTG
>DATGVV010000338.1:0-4139 GCA_035299885.1 Chloroflexota bacterium
TGGGGGTCGTGAAGGTCACGCCACTTGAAGCATTCACAAACGCGGTAATGAGCACATCGTTGTTGACTGTGGTAGTCACGCTGGGAGCTATTGCTGTCGTCCCCGCCGAGGATGTGTTTTGCTGGCCGCTCACGTCCACTGGCGTAGTGTTGTTGACATCTCGGTAGTCGAGAATGGCCAAGCCCCACGAGCCGCCGTTGCCCTGCGTGTTCATGAAGGTGTAGCTGGACGGCTCGCCGGCTCCTGCAACGTGTGTCCATACGGAACTTTGCATGGAGGCGGCGAGGACGTAGTCGGTAGTCCCGACCTGGGTCCATCCACTCGGGGCCGATGGCGTCGATGCGACATCGCCACCATTGAAGATCGCCACTAGCACATCGCCCTGCTGCGTGCCGGTCGGCACATTAGCGGTGACGCTTGTGGCCCCGTCTGACTTCCCTGTCGTGCTAGCAACGAATGCGATAGAAACGGTGCCTGTGGCGCTGGCCGTGGGCGTGTCAGTAGAGGTCGAGGCCGACGTGGCGCTGGCCGTGGGTGTGCCGGTAGCCGTCATTGTCGCCGTGGCCAAGCCGGTGGGCGTCGAGGTCGGGCTGGCACTCTTTGAGGTAGACGTGGCGGTAGGGGTGCCCAAGGTTGCTGTTGGAGTCGGCGTGGCTGTGTTTCCGAGCTTGCCCTGAGGGCTTGGTCCTTGCTTGGCTGAGACGGTCCTTGTTGCGGCGGCCATCAGCAGCATGGCCAGGCCGGCAGTTTGGACAATTGCCGTGCGCATATGACATAGAACGATTGTACGGCCCAATAGGTGATCATCTTGCCAAGTCAAACACTGGAAAGGCCCGGCGGTCAGCGCTTGCTTCACCGCCAGCGATTTAGGCACTCTCATCAATACGCTGGACACCGCCGCGATGCAACCGCAATGATCCGTAAGCTGAGAAGACCGGTCCTTGATCGGCTCATATTGCGTGAAGTGCTTCCCTATCTGCATGCCGTGGGATTGCGTCCATTAGTTCACCTGCTCGTCTTCTGGCTCAAACGGCCCTAAGCGCGTGTGCTTAGACTCCACGGCAAGCGGAGCTACCGTCAGGACTTGTGGAAATTCGGTCTGACACCCGGTTGATGCCGGGAACGAAGACGACGTAACCTTCCAGCCAGCAATACAACACGTGGCCCGCGCCAACGGGCCAAGACTGGAGGTTACGCCGTGGTTCAAAAGTATCAGGTTTTGCCGCCCAATGCACCTGTTCCGGCGCTGGACGATGTCCTCGAGGCGGTCGCTCGCGAGGGTGCGCAGCGGATGTTGCAGCGCGCGCTGGAAGCCGAGGTCGACGACTTCTTGCAACGTGAGCGCTACCAGCGCAGCGCGGAGTCCCGCGGATATCGCAACGGCTACTTGCCCCAGCGGACGATTGGCGTGGGCATGGGCGCCGTCGACGTCCGCATCCCGCGGGTCCGCGACGTCCCAGAGGAGGTGGCGCCAGGCGGCTTCCATTCGGCGATAGTGGACCGCTACCAACGCCGTTCCAAGACCCAGGCTCGCCTGCTGTGCCGGCTGTACCTGGAAGGCTTGGCCAGCGGCGATTTCGAGCCCGTGTTCCGCGCCCTGGTCGGATCGACAGCGGCGCTGTCGCCGAACACCATTCTGCGCCTGAAGGACGAGTGGCGCCAGGAGTACGAGGCCTGGAAGCAGCGGCCGCTGACTGAGCGCTACGTCTACCTCTATGCCGATGGGCTGTACCTCAAAGCCGGCCTGGAGCACGAGAAGACGGCGGTGCTAGTAGTGATCGGCGTCCGAGAGGATGGCCAGAAGGAGCTGCTGGCCATGGACCAGGGCTATCGCGAGAGCACGGCATCGTGGCTGGAGGTGCTGCGCTCACTGAAAGAGCGCGGCCTCACCGCAGCGCCGCTGCTGGCTATCGGTGATGGCGCCCTGGGCTTGTGGGCCGCGCTGGATCAGGTCTTTCCCGAGACCCGCCACCAGCGCTGCTGGAATCACCGCGCGCTCAACCTTTTGGACAAGCTCCCTAAGCGGCTCTGGGCCGAGGCTCGGGCCACGATGCGCGGGCTGTACGAAGCGCCCACTCGTGAGGACTGCGCCCGCCGGCGCGAGACCTACTGCACGCAGCTGCGAACGGATGGCCAAGAAGCTGCCGCGGCCTGCCTGGAGCGCGATTGGGATGACTTCACCACGTTCTACGACTTCCCTCAAGAACACTGGGTGCACCTGCGCACTACCAACCCCATCGAGTCGGTGTTCGATGGCGTGCGGCTGCGCACCAATGCCGCTCGCCGCATGCACGTCCGCGAGAACGCGCTGTACCTCGTGTTCAAGCTCGTCCACCGGCTGAGCTTGAACTGGCGGGCGATCAACGCGCCCAACCAGCTGCTCCTCCTACTTCAGGGACACCGATTCGTCAACGGCCGCATTCAGCTGCCCGAATCTTCAGAGAAGGAGGAAATCGCCGCCTGATTCAAGCCCGCTTGCTGGAAGCAATTTCCACAAGATTTGACAAGGGCTCCGGCAAGCCGAGCAGAACATCTTTCGGCCAATCACTAAACGTCGTAGAAACCCAATTCGCAAAATGACTTACGGCGGGTTCGCTTTGCTACCAGCCGAAGACTTCCTTCCTTCGCGGGATCTTCCAGGGGTTTTGCGTGATGTTCACTTCCCTAGGATCAATTAGCATGCTTCCCACACCGACGTGCAGTTGGTCATTGCGTGGCGGAACATCCGTACGCAAACTTGGGAAGACAGAGGCAGATGTGGGAATAGCAGCGTCTAAGCAGCTTCGGAGGGCGTGACGATGCTGGGCAGCGGTTGGCGCGCAAAGCTCGGCAAGTTCGCTCTTCCCATTTTCCTGCTGGCATCTGCTCTCTGGGCTGGAGCCGATGCAGTCAGTTCGGCTTCGCCGAGTGGCACTCCTACCGCGTCCTCGACGCCGACCAGCGCCTCGAAACCGCTCGCTAGCTCGGCAGCGTCCAGCTCAGCCACTCCGGTCAGCGCCGTGACGGCGACAGTCACGGCCGGCGGCACAGCGAATCCCCAGGCTATCACGACCGCGGCCAGCACGGCCACACCCAGCCACGCAGCGACCGTGGCGTCCACTGCCACACGGACGCCGCCGGTCTCGAGCGCGACTGCGAGCAGCACGCCTGCCAGGCCCGAGACCGCCACTGTCACCGCCAGCCCCACGCGCACAGTGGTCGCCGGCGAGCTCGCGGCCGATCCGGCCCTCTTGCAGGCGGTGGCGACATGGTGGTCAACAGCCCGCACCATCCCGACGCCAGCCGCGGCGGGAGCGCGCGAAACCGCCTTGTTGGACTGCCTGTCGGGCAGGGTCAACTTTCCGCTGACCCACGGCTGGTGCTACGTGTCGCAGCTGAAGCTGTTCTACAACATCAGCGACCGCACGTTTATCGACCCGCGCTCGGGCCTCGCCTTCAGCTACGACCCCAGTCAGGACGGATTCTTCCAGGTCGATCGCGAGGTTGACGAAACCCCGGGTGCTCCGCCCGTTCTGCACCTGCCACGTGGCGCCACCGCTCCACCCATTTCGGCGCACTGCACGGCGCAACAAAGCCAGGTGATCGCGGCCCACATCCAGGGCCTCAACCAGAATGCAGCACGCACAGACAGCCCGCCGATGAAGGCCCTCTTCACCCAGCAGGCGCAGTGGTGGCAGGCTCTATGCACCGGTTCATGAGCCGCCAGCCTGCCTCTAGCCGATAGCCGCCATATGACCCTAGCTGGCAGCGTCGTGGTTGCCGGGAAAAGGCTGATCTCGCCCCCCAGGCGCTTGGTCACCCTACTCCTGGTGGGCGCCTCAATCGCCATTCCCGCGCGCGTCACACGCGCACAGGTCAGCCCGCCGCCGGTTTCGGTGGCCTACGCCGACACGCACCACCCCCCATCCAAAGGGCAGTTCCCCAGCCCGTGGTTCGGCTCTCCCAACATTGTCTTCGTGGGCACGACAACCAACGATTGGGATGCCGGCACAATCAAGATCGACAACACCACCGGCGCGAGCCTGACCGTCTCGGTCACGGTGACGATCGGCTCTGCATCCTACAGCCTCTGGGGCTCGAGCAACACGATTCCTAGTGGCAACTCGCTGATCCTGACTCAAACCGACGACGTTAACCTC
>DATGVV010000339.1:0-3342 GCA_035299885.1 Chloroflexota bacterium
TGCCAGGCGCGCGCATGCTGGTCCGAGCCGCCGCCACTCATCCAGTGTGGTCGCCTGATGGCCGGGCCATCGCCTACGTCGCGCTCAAGGACGGCAGCCTCGACCTGTTTGTCCAGCCACTCAGCGCCGACCTGCAGCCGAGCGGTTCGGCCAAGCAGCTGACTACAGGGCTGCGTCTCGAAGGGGCATCCGCGATTTCCTGGGGTCCGTAATAGTCGGCGGTCGCCAGACTGCTCGCAGCGGCGTCCACGCTGAACAGCGGCGTTGCTCGCTCAGCCGATCACCAGCAAGCTTGCGTAAGCAGTGAGCAGTCCTATGCTGTGGGGCGACAAAGGAGGTTCGACATTGCTTAAGCGTGCTTTCCTGCCAATTGTCATGCTGGCCACATTGCTGTCAAACGCAGGTGCTAACTTGCCCTCAGCGACCTTGCGCCTAACGTGACCAACAGACATGGCCCCGTTCACGCCGCGTGTGAAGGCCGGTGCCAGAAGGCAAGCGAGCAATTACCATCCAGATGCTGAACCCGAACGTACTTTTCGTCAACGAAGTCGAGGGTTATCTCGTGCTCGCAGCACTGGCCATAGCTCTGGGAGTCTGGCTTGTCAGCTACTTCTTTTGGAGAAAAAAGCCACCGGACTCGTGAGCGGTGGCACTAGCAAGTTCCGGCGGAACGTACTTCGATCGCGAAGGTTCAGTCCGCTTTGGAGGCCCCCAAGCGGGTGCGAGCACCGAGGTCCTCGAGGTGAGGCCTCCGCGCTCGCGGTGGTGTCAGTGGCCCGACGTGCCCGTCACGATAGTCCTGCCGGAGGTCATCCCCCATCACTTGTGGGAGCAGCCCCTGCACAATCAGCTGGGATTTGCGATCAAACTGGCCCTGCTCGGCCACCCTGGAGTCGTGGTCACTTCTGTTCCGGTTCGAGTATCGGAATAGTCCACATTTAGTATCCGCTCGCTAGGGGGTTGTTCGCGCCCCGACTCACCGCCTGTGAATTGTTGGCATGCTTATGCGTCCGTTTGGTGATGATTGGCAACTTTAGGGTGCTCTCGCGTCGTCCTTAGTTGAAGCTCGTGAACTCGGCAGGCGGCAAACTTCCGCGCTGTTGGCTGGCAAGCCGTTGCGTTAAGTCACAGCAGCGGCCGCTGGACCAGGCGTTTGGCCTCAACGTGGGGAGTCTAGGTCCGGCCGCCGCGGGAGGTTCGCAAGATATCAATAAAGTCCCTGACCAGCGGCAATCCCCGAAGCCCGGGACGCACGCCCAGCCAGAAGGGCATCTTGGGCGACAGCTCAAACTGCTCCAGCGCCACCAGCCGGCGGTCCGCTGTCTCCTGGCTGACGACCGACCGGAAAAGCAGTCCAATCCCCGCGCCAGCAATCACCAGACGTTTCACTGCTTCCTGGTTATGGACCTCGATTCGTCTGCGAAAACTGAATCCGCGGCGCGCCATTTCGTGCCACGGCTCGATCGAAAGGTCTTCCGAAAAGGGCCCGATAATCGTCTCGAGGCGCAGGCGCTCGATGTCCGGACTCTCGATGGCCATGCGGGAATCTGCGCCCACAAACAAGACGAACTCATCTTCGTAGAGCAGCTCGGCATCGAGTTCCGGTGGCACGACGGCATGGGCGATGCCCAGGTCGTAGCCCTCCGCCAGAAGATGTTTCCAGATGTTGGGACCCACCACTTCCACCAGCGCGCGGGCCTCGGGGTGCCGTTCGAGGAACTCGGCAAGAGCTCTGGGGACCACGTACGTGGCCGGCGTCGTGTTGGCGATGATCCGGATCGTCCCTGCCTGACCGTCATGCAACTGCTCGGTGAACATTGTCAGGTCATCAACATGCCGCAGAACGGCTGCTGCCGAAGCCGCGACGTCCTTACCGGCGCTCGTTAGGCGGAGACGCCGGCCGTCGCGTTCGACGAGCTGAACGGCGGCCTTGCGCTCGGCCGCTTTCACGGCCTTGCTGATGGCCGACGGCTCCAGGTGCATCGCTTGCCCAACCGCGGTCAACGTTTGACCGCCGGCGAGGGCCGTGAGAATTCGAAGCTCGGTAACTGACAGCTCCAAGGCCAACGAGCATTTTAGGACAACACCTGAATCTATTTCATATGTTGTGTGATCTTTTGTCTCTTGTAGGACGCTGATGAGACGTCCAAGCTAATGGCAAAAGCACCGAGGAGTCGCTGTTCACATGATGGCTGCGATACAGGCCTTCCTGCCAGACCAGGGCATCCAGCAGAAAGTTGGCGGGCACCGCCAGGGGACGCTCGACCGCCTGGCGTTCCCACTCGACACCGGCGTGCCAGGTCTAAACCTCAGCTTTACGCGCGCGACGTGGTGCCGGATGGTTTCTATTCACCCCGCCACCGGCACTGCTGGGATCAGTTCCGCTTTGTGTTGGAAGGCGGTGGCCAACCTGGGTAAGAGGGATCTCGAAACTCGCGATTGTGCCTACTTTCCCGAGGGGGTTTACTATGGCCCTCAGGTTCAGAAAGGCGCGGCCACAATGCTGGTCCTGCAGTTCCCCGGAGCAAGCCGCAACTATTACCTCACGTCGGCTGAAATCGCCGAGACAACAGCCGCGCTCAAGGCGGCCGGCGGCGTTTTTGACAAAGGTGTCTACCGTGGTCGGGCGTCGGATGGTCGCCCCCAGAACAAGGACGGCTACGAGGCTCTGTGGGAGGCGCATCAGCAGCGCAAGCTGGTCTACCCTGAGCCTCGCTACGCGGACTTCGTAGTCATGAAACCGGATCACTTCGCCTGGCTGCCCGATCCGTGCCGGCCTGGCCTGGAGGTCAAGCGGCTTGGCTCCTTCACGGAGTATGGGACCAGTGCAACCTTGCTTCGGTTCCGACCGGGCGCGACGATCGAGAGCGACAGCCTGGTGGCGCCAGAGCTGCGGTACGTCCTCACGGGCGCTCTGAGCTACTCCGGCCAGGAGTATCCGGCCGGCAGTTGCTTGTATCTTCAGGCCTCGCAGCCGATTGGGCCAATTGCTTCGCCTGACGGCGCCGAGCTGTACGTCCTGACGCTGCCAATGTTCCGCGCCGGCGCTGACCTCGCCGCGGACGCGGCCCGACATGTGGGTTCGGCTGTTCGGGGCCGTCGTCCTGGCCGCTGCTCTGGCGGGCTGCGGAGCAGCTCCTCCGTCTGCCTCACCTTCGTCGGCCACGCCCAAGAGCGTGACGCGCATCCAGGTCGGCCTGGCGACCGGCATACCGGGGGACAGCCTTGTTTACATCGCCCTCGACCAGGGTTACTTCAGGCCATTGAGAAACATGCGGCGTGAGCCGCCGCGATCAGCTGCTCTGGATTCGATCCAGGGCCGTCTTCGAAGCGTGACTTGAA
>DATGVV010000340.1:0-5321 GCA_035299885.1 Chloroflexota bacterium
CGATCTCGTCCAGGAAGATCGAGCCGTGGTTGGCCAGCTCGAAGCGCCCCTTGCGCTGAATGAGCGCCCCGGTGAAGGCGCCCTTCTCATGGCCGAACAGCTCACTCTCCAGCAGGGTCTCCGGTAGAGCAGCACAGTTGACTTTGATGAACGGCCCGTTCCGGCGCGCCGAGTTGTAGTGCGTGGCGTTGGCCACCAGCTCTTTGCCCGTGCCGGTCTCGCCCCAGATCAGGACGGTCGCGTCAGACCGCGCCACCCGGCCGATGGTCTTGTAGATCTCCTGCATGCCGGGGCTGTTCCCGACGATCTTTTCCATCGGGTCTTCGGAGATCGTCAGCTCGCTGCGCAGCGCCTCCACCTCGGCGGTGAGGTCCTGATACTCGAAATAGCGGTGGAACGTCAGCAGCACATCGTCCAGCTCGAACGGCTTCGTCACGTAGTCGAAGGCACCCATCTGGATGGCCTGGATGGCCGTATTCGCGCTGCCGTAGGCCGTCATCAGGATGGCGCCCACGCCCGGGTGCTCGGCCTTGATCTTCTGCAGCGTCTCGATGCCGGTGCCGTCCGGCATGCGCACGTCCATAAGCACCAGCTCAGGGGCCTTGTTGCCCCCTAGCTGCTCCAGGATTTGCCCGCCGCTGCTGGCCTCCAGCACCTCGTAACCTTCGCCTTCCAGGAAGCTTTTGATCAGCTGGCGAATGGCGGGGTCGTCGTCGGCCACGAGGATGCGGCGCTTGGCGCTGTTCCGGCCCTCAGTTCCGGCCACTAAACAACCTCGCAAGCCAGCAAGTCGTCATAGCTTTCACGCCGCCTTATCAGAGTAACCTGACTGTCTTTCACTGCCACGATCGGCGGCTTGAGTGTCAGGTTGTAATTGCTGGCCATCGGAATGCAGTAGGCGCCAGTGACGGGCACGGCAATGATGTCGCCGGGTTCAATCCGTGGCAAAGCAATGTCATCTATTAGAACGTCCCCCGACTCACAATATTTCCCCGCGATGGTCACCCGCTCTGATGCGGGCTCCTCGCTCTTGTTCGCGACCAGCGCTTGATAGCTGGCCTGGTAAAGGGCTGGGCGGATATTATCCGCCATTCCCCCATCGACCGCGACGTACTTCCGTTTCTGAGGGATGTCCTTGATCGACCCGGCAGTGTACAGCGTCAGGCCTGCCTGGCCGACCAGGGAGCGGCCGGGCTCCACCACCAGCCTGGGCAGCCCAACCTTGTACTTCGCCGCCAGGTGGCGCATCACCCCGGTGATGGTGCCGGCCACATCCTCGACTGATGGCGGATCGTCGCTGTCCTGATACTGGATGCCAAGACCGCCGCCAGGACTGATTTCCAGCAGGTCGAACTGGTAGCGCTCGCACATTTGCAGGCCAAAATCCATCAGCGCCTCGACGTTCTCCTCGAACGGCAGCAGATCGAAGATCTGCGAGCCAATGTGCGCGTGGAAGCCCACCAGCTTCAGGTGCTGGCTGCTGACGATGCGGCCCACAGCTTCGGCCGCCTGATCGGTCATAACCGGAATCCCGAACTTCGAGTAGGAGCCGCCCGTGCGCAGGTACTCGTGCGTGTGGGCTTCGATGCCGGGCGCGATCCGCAGCATCACCTCCGCCACTTTGCGGCGCCCTCGGGCCAGGTCGTCCAGCAGCGGGATCTCGGTGAAGTTGTCGATTACGATCCGGCCCACGCCCAGGTCCAGCGCCAGCCCCAGCTCTTCCGGCAGCTTGTTGTTGCCGTGCAGGTGCACCCTCGACATTGGGAAGCCGGCCCGCTGCGCTACCGTCATTTCGCCGCCCGAAACCACGTCCAGGCCGAAGCCCTCCTCCGCCAGGAGCCGCGCCAGCCAGGGGTTCAGAAAAGCCTTCGCCGCATAGCACAGCAGCACGCTCGGATAGCGCGACGCGAAAGCCTGCGTGTACGTCCGCGCCCTATTCCGTAGGGTGGCTTCGTCGAACACGTAGAGCGGGGTTCCGAACTCGTGCGCCAGCTCGACGGTATCGCACCCGCCGACGAACAGGTGGCCGTCTCGGAACTGGGCGGTGTCAGGCAGGATCAAGGGTCACCCCCGGTGCGCAGTTAGACGGGGGTGAATTCTAGCCTGGGCGTGGCCGGATAGCAGCATGCCTGATTGCTATTCCAGGGATATACTCGACTGGTGCTGTCAGCCGCCTACGTCACCTCGGCCGGGCAGCTGCGCGAGGCTCCGGGCAAAGCTCCCCTGGCGCTCCACGGCCAGCAGCTGGTAGACCTCGATGCTGCCGAGCTGATCGCGCTCCCGCGCGGAAGCGTGATCTCAATGCTGCCGGAGCGTGGCGCCATCAGCGGCGAAGGACCCCTACCCGGCGCCCCCGCCACCGCCCTCCTGCCCATCGGCTTCACTCGCACCCTCCTGCCCGCCTACGTTCCTCTCCCTCCGCGGAGGGAGAGGCTAGATGAGGAGCCTTCGTTCCTCCCCCTCTTCGGCTATACCGCCTTGGCCTTCCTCGACAGGCAGCCGCATGTCGCGGCCATGCCCACCGACGATCCGCGCCCCTGGCAGCACCCCGATCCGGGCTACCGCAAGCTCCGCGGCTTGATCCGGTCCCGCCTGGCCAGCGACGACTCGCGGCTCGTGCGCCACATCGCCCACTGCGCCCTCACCTACGAGTGCCGGAGCGCCCAACACCTGTTCTACGGCCAGGGCGAGGCGGCCCTGCCCAGCTCGCCAACGTGCAACGCTGTCTGCGTGGGCTGCATCTCCGACCAGCCCGATCCCGACATCCAGCCGCACGAACGGCTGAGCTTCCTGCCCGACGTGGACGAATCCGTCGAGCTGGCGGCGCGGCATCTCGAGACAGCCCCGAACCCCATGATCAGCTTCGGCCAGGGCTGCGAGGGCGAGCCGCTGCTCAACAAGCGCAACGTCGAGATCGTCCGCGGTATCCGGCGGCGCACCAGTAGGGGCGTCATCAACATGAACACCAACGGCAGCCTGCCGGACATGCTCCGGCGCCTGATCGATGCTGGCCTGGGGAGCGTCCGGGTCAGCGTCTTCTCGGCCCGGGACGAGGTCTTCCGCCGCTATTACCGGCCTGTGCGCTATGCCCTGGATCAGGTCCGTGAGTGCTTGCGCCTGGCCTCCTCCAACGGCTTATTCACCTCCATCAATCTGCTCACCTTCCCCGGCATCACCGACGATGCCGCGGAGGTCGAGGCGCTGGTGGAGATGCTCACCGCCACCGGCACCGGGCTGGTCCAGCTGCGCAACCTCAATCTTGATCCCGAGCAGCTCTTCGCCAGCCTGGCCGGGCTCGAATTTGCGCCGATCGGCATTCGCAATATGGCAGTGCGCTTCCGCGAGGCCGGCCTGGACGTCGGCTCTTACACCCACGGCCCGCCCGCCCATGTTTGACCGGGTCAAGATCTTCGTCAAAGCGGGGGACGGCGGCGACGGCTCCCCGCACATGCGCCGCGAGATGTACACCCCGCACGGCGGGCCGGATGGCGGCGACGGCGGCCGCGGTGGCTCCATGTATCTGGAAGCTGACGCCCAGCACAACACCTTCGGAACGTTCGCCCACAAGAAGCACTTCAAGGCCGAATCCGGGGGCCGCGGCGGGCGCCAGCGCCAGCAGGGCAAGGCCGGCGAGGACCTGATCCTCAAGGTTCCGCCGGGCACGCTGGTTCGGCCAGCGGGTAGCGACCAGATCGTTGCCGACCTGGTCAACCCCGGCGATCGGGTGATCGTGGCCCGCGGCGGCAAGGGCGGCCTGGGGAATACGCATTTCGCCACCTCTACCAACCAGACGCCCCGCTTCGCCCAAAAGGGTGAGCCGGGGGAAGAACGCTGGACCCAGCTCGAGCTCAAGCTCATCGCCGACGTCGGTCTGGTAGGGCTGCCCAACGCCGGCAAGTCCACGCTGCTGTCGGTGATCTCCCACGCCAAGCCCAAGATCGCCGACTACCCGTTCACAACCCTGGAGCCGCAGCTCGGCGTGGTCCAGCGCGACGACGTCGATTTTGTGGTGGCCGACATCCCGGGCCTCATCGAGGGCGCCCATGCCGGCGCGGGTCTCGGCCACGACTTCCTGCGCCACGTGGAACGCACCCGGCTGCTGGTCCACCTGGTCGACGGCTCAGGCCAGGCCGGTGACCCGCTCGCAGCCTACCGCCAGATCCGCTCGGAATTGTCGCTCTATGCCGAGCGCTTGGGCGAAGTGCCGGAGATCGTAGCCGTCACCAAGCAGGATCTGCCAGATGCGCAAGAGCTGTGGCAACTGATCCGGTCGGAGTTCCGGCAGCTGGGCATCGACGCGCTGCCGGTCTCAGCGGTCACTCACCAGGGCATCGACCGGCTGCTCGATGCCATCGCGACGCGCCTGCCTGAGCTGCCCCCAATGCCTACGTTCGCGCCGGCACCCGGCGAGTACAAGGTCTTCGCCCTCGCCCCGGATGATGGGCTGGAGGTCGTGGAGGAGGACGATGGCTTCACCGTCCGCGGCCACAAGGTCGAGCGCCTCATCGCCATGACGGACCTGAGCCGCCCGCAGGCTGTCGATTACCTCCAGACGCAGCTCCAGCGCCTGGGCGTCACCAAAGCTCTGGAGCGCGCCGGCGTGCGCTCCGGTGACCTCGTCCGTATCGGCAAGGAAGAGCTGGTCTGGCAATAGCTACAAGGCCCTTGTAGTACAAGGCCTTTGTAGTACATGGCTATTGACGCTACACTGTCAAGCGGAGGAATCCGTTGGACATGCTGCTCAATCGCGATGCTGAGCTGGGCCGGCTCACAGCCTGCTGGCAGAAAGCCACCGCCGGCCAGCCGCAGCTTGCCCTCCTCTGGGGCCGGCGGCGGGTAGGCAAGACCTTCCTGCTGTCCCACTTCAGCGCTGGCAAGAGGTCCGTGTTTTTTGGCGCCACCCAACAGGCGGAAGGCGTTGAGTTGGCCCGCTTGGCCGACGCCGTGGCTCGCGATCTTGGCCGGCGGACCGCGGATCTGGCCGGCGGCCATTTCGCCAGTTGGGAAGCTGCCCTGCGCTTCTTCGTCGCCCTCGCCCAGGATGAGCCGCTCATGCTTGTCCTCGACGAGGTGCCCTATCTGGCTCGGTCCACCCGAGGCTTCGCCAGCATCGTCCAAACCGTCTGGGATCATTTGCCAAAGCCGAACAAGCTGTTGCTCATCCTGACCGGCTCGGCCTTCGGTGCTATTGAAACCATGATCGGCGCCGGTGGGCCGCTGCGGGGCAGGCCAACGCTCACCATGCGCTTGGATCCTCTGTCGCTGCAGAGCGCCCGCGTGTTCTTGCCGCGGCTCGAGCCCGAGGATCTGGTGCGAGCCTA
>DATGVV010000341.1:0-4600 GCA_035299885.1 Chloroflexota bacterium
AGCCCGAGTGGAGCCCCGCTGGCGAGCTTCATTTCGTATCCGATAGGACTGGCTGGTGGAATATCTATTCGACGCGAGCCCCGCATGATCCCATGGAGGCGGAGTTCGGCAGGCCGCAATGGGTGTTCGGGATGTCGACGTATGCGTTCTTACCGGGCGGGCGGGTCGCGGCCATCTACTCCCGCGACGGTCTCGATCACCTGGCGCTGTACGAGGATGGCGCGTGGCGGCCATTTGACCTGCCCTACACCGCGTTTGCTCCGCAGCTGGTCGCCTGGGGTGAGCGACTGGCGTTCATCGCTGCCAGCTCCAGCGAGCCCGCGGCGGTCATTGCTTGCGATCCCGCAACTGGGCAAACGGAGGTGCTCCGACGCAGCTTCGACGCCGCGCTGGATCCCGGCCATATCTCGCGTCCCGAGCCCATGTCGTTCCCGACCGAAGGCGGCCAGACGGCGCATGCCATCTTCTACCCGCCGGCCAATGCCGATTATCAGGCCCCGGAGGGCGAGCGGCCGCCATTGATCGTGGTCAGCCATGGCGGGCCCACGTCGCAGACCCAGGCGCGCTTTGAGCCCGCCATTGCCTTCTGGACCAGCCGCGGCTTCGCCGTGGTTGACGTGAATTACGGCGGCAGCACGGGCTATGGCCGCGCCTACCGCGAGCGGCTCAAAGGGCAGTGGGGCATTGTGGACACCGCCGACTGCATCAACGCCGCGCGCTACCTTGTCGAGCAAGGCCGAGTGGACGGACGGCGGCTGGCCATCCGTGGCGGGAGCGCCGGTGGCTACACCACGCTGTGCGCTCTCACCTTCCACGATGTGTTCCGCGCCGGCGCGAGCTACTACGGCGTGGCCGACCTGGAAGAGCTGGCCACGGACACGCACAAATTTGAGAGCCGCTATCTGGACACCTTGATCGGGCCCTACCCGGAACGCGCGGACCTATACCGGGCTCGCTCGCCCATCCACTTCGCCGGCCAGCTATCCTGCCCCGTCATCCTGTTCCAAGGCCTGGAGGACAAGGTGGTGCCGCCGTCGCAGGCGGAGGTCATGGTTGAGGCGCTGAAGGCGAAGGGGCTGCCCTACGCCTACCTCACCTTCGAAGGCGAGCAGCATGGCTTTCGTCGCGCTGAAACCATCCAGCGCACGCTCGAGGCTGAGCTGTACTTCTACAGCCGCGTGTTCGGATTCGAGTTGGCTGAGCCGGTCGAGCCGGTTCCAATCGAAAACCTGTAGACTGCTGCCATGTACGACCTCCTGCTCAAAGGCGGCCGCGTCTATGATGGCTCGGGCCTGCCGGCGTTCGGCGCCGACGTGGCCATCGGCGATGGCCGCATCCAGGCCATTGGACGCATCAACGAGCCGGCACGCCGCACGATCGACGTCACTGGCCTGGCAGTAAGCCCCGGCTTCATCGATTTCCACACTCACCTCGATGCGCAGTTCTTCTGGGATCCGCTGGGCAGCTCGCTGAACGAGCACGGCGTGACCACCGTCGTCACCGGCAATTGCGGCCTGACCCTGGCGCCCGCCAAGGCCGAGGATCACGAGGCGCTGGTGGGTACCTTCATCCGCGTCGAGGGCATGCCCGCCAACGTCCTGCGCAGCCAGGTGCCGTGGGGCTGGACCAGCCATGCCGAGTACATGGACGCCCTGCGCCGGCTGCCGCTGGGGCTCAACATTGCCACGCTGATCGGCCATTGCGCCGTGCGCCAGTTTGCCCTGGGCGACGACAGCGTGGAGCGGCCTGCCACCGAGGACGAGATCCGGCAGATGGAGCACCTGGTGCGCGATGGCATGGAGGCGGGCGCGTTCGGTTTTTCTACCAATATGAATGACCGTCACTTCCGTGAGGACGGCAAGCCCATTCCCAGCCGCCTGGCCGAACGTGAGGAGGTAGATCGCCTGTGCGCGGTGGTTGGTGAATGCCAGCGGGGCGTCGTCCAGTTCAGCCACGGCGGCTTCCGCGCGGCCGAGCACATGGACTGGTACAACGACGTGGCGAAGGCCACCGGCCGGCCGCTGGTATGGCAGAGCATCCTGCATCGCTGGGGCGATCCCGAGATGTGGCGGCGCCAGCTGGCTCAGGCCGCCGAGAGCCATCGCCAGGGAGCGCCCGCCTATCCGCTAACCAACGCCCGGCCGTTCAGCAACCGCTGGACGATGAAGAACGCCCAAGTGTTCGACGAGCTGCCCACCTGGAAGAACCTGCTGTTCCTGCCCCTCGAGACTCGGATGCAGGCCTTCCGCGATCCGGAGGTTCGCCGCAAGATGACCTTCGAGGCCGTTGAGGACACCCGGCCCATCAGCTTCTCCCGCCGCTGGGACATCATCCGCATCCGCAAGACCGTCCTGCCCGAGAACAAGCAGTGGGAAAACCGCAGCGTGGCGGAGTACGCGGCCGCACAGGGCAAGCCGGTGATCGACGCCTTCCTCGACCTGGCCTTGAGCGAAGATCTGGAGACGCTGTTCGAGAGCAGCGACAACCAGGGCGATCCCGAGGCTGTGGGCGAGATCCTGCGCAGCCCCTACGTGCTGGTTGGCCAGTCCGACGCGGGCGCCCATCTGGCCTTTGACGCTGGCTTCGGCTACGCCACGCTGCTGCTGGGCTACTGGACGCGCGAGCGCAACGTCATGCCGCTGGAGGAGGCCGTCCGTAAGCTCACCTTCATGGTGGCTTCCATCTTCGATATCCGCGACCGTGGCCTGCTGCGCCCGGGCTACGTAGCCGACGTGACGGTGTTCGATCCTGAGACCGTCATGGCCGAGGATCGCGAGCTGGTCCACGATCTGCCTGGGGGTGAGCCGCGCTACGTTCAGCACGCCCGGGGTATGTATTACACGATCGTCAATGGCGAGGTGCTGATGGAGGGGGGCGAGCACAGCGGCGCCTATCCCGGCCGCGTGCTCAGCTCCGTCTAGCCCTCAGGGATGAACGACGAGAACGAAGCCGAGTTCGAGGCAGTGGCCGCGCGCCTGAAGGAATTTCGCTACACCGACCTACCGGAACGCTTCAGGATGATGGCTCACACCATGATCGTGCCCGCCCTGGAAGAGGTGGCGGAGCGGGTGCGCGCCATGGGCCATGAGTGCCACGTTTCGGCGGCCGTCGACGAGCCCATCCCGGCCGCCGGCCAGACGGTGTACCTCAACTTCGACATCCGCTTCGCGCCTGGCGAGAACTCGCTGTGCATCAGGCTCGTGCCGGGCGAATCGGTGGTGCGCATCGAGACGCCTGGCGCCGGATCGGTGGTGGCCCAGCACGTGCCGCTGGTGGAATTCACCCACGACAACGTGCAGCGTGTAGCCATTAATTACCTCAGACGCGCGTTGCAGTAGGCTTGGCGCCATGAGTGTCGCCATCAGCCCTGAAACAGCGGTGAACCGGGAAGTCATCATTTCGGCCGATTCGCATGTGATGGAGCCGCCGGACCTGTGGTCCAAGGCCCTGTCCTCCCGTTTTGGCGATCAGGCGCCGTCGTTTCCTCCGCACAAGGTGGGCGAGGGCTTTCAGCACCACCCTGGCGGCCAAAACCCGCACGAGCGGGTCAAGGAGATGGCGCAGGACGGCGTGAGCGCCGAGGTGCTGTACCCGACGCTCGGCTTGGGCCTGTTCAGCCTCGACGATCCTGCTCTGCAGGAGGCCTGCTTCCGCGTCTACAACGACTGGCTGCTGGAATACTGCCAGCCGGCTCTGGACCGCCTGGTCGGCATTGCGGCTATCTCGGTCTACAACATCGACCAGGCGCTGAAGGAGCTGCGCCGCTGTCGCGACGGCGGTCTCAAGGGCGCCCTCATCTGGGAGGCGCCGCATCCGGACCTGCCCTTCCCATCCTCGCATTACGAACCCCTGTGGGCCGCCGCTCAAGACCTCGACATGCCCATCAGCCTGCACATCCTTACCGGCCATGGCTACGTCAAGAACCGGCCTGAGGGCGTGGAGCGCTACCGCGGCAGCGTCAACCACAAGACCACAGAAGCGGTGAATGCACTGTTCGACTTCACGCACTACGGCATCCTGGACCGCTATCCGGAGCTCAAGCTGGTCATGGTCGAGCACGAGGTGGGCTGGCTGCCCTACTACGTCCAGCAGTGGGACTACTATTTCCGCCGCTTCCGCAAGGTGAACCCTCTGCCGATCGACAAGGCGCCAGGCGAGTACATCGCGCGGCAGGTCTACTGCACCTTCTTCAACGACCCGATCGGCACCAAGCTGCTCAACTGGTGGGGCGCCGAGAACTGCATGTGGTCGAACGACTTCCCCCATGAGAATTCGACCTGGCCGCGCTCGCGCGAGGTCATCGCCCGCGATCTGGGCAACCTGCCCGAAGCCACGCGCGCCAGGCTGGTGCGCGACAATGTGGTTCGGCTGTACAAGATGGGGGTGCCCGAGCCGGTCTAAACCGGCGGCTATCGCGGTGGTTTGTGACTTGATCCCCGCGAAGCTGCGCGTTGATTGCACCACGCCGTCAACGTGAAGTAAAATCTGACCGAAGGTACGGAAACAGAGTGACTACCTTCCGGCTTTCCGAGCAGCCGGCGGGCAAGGCTCTGAGCATGAAACCAAGTGCCTGCTTGCGGGTGTAACTCAGTTGGCAGAG
>DATGVV010000342.1:0-17798 GCA_035299885.1 Chloroflexota bacterium
GGCGTCGAAGGCGGGCAGAAACGCGGGGAATACGAAGCCGCCATCGCCGTCGCCGGCCAGCCCCACATTCTGCTGGGCAGCCGTCGCCATCAGCGCCTGGGTTGCCGCCCGGGTGTGGACTACCCGGCCGCCATAGTTGTCGGCCAGGCGCTCGAACAGTGTGGGAACGCCGATGGGGACGGCCAGCGAGGCGCCCCGGCGGCGCGAGAACACCAGCGCAGCCATCGCGGCGAAGGCCGTCATCCGGTCCAGCAGCCGGCCACTGTTGTCCACCAGGAAGATCTTCTCGCCCCCCAGATCGATACGCACGCCAAAGTCGTAGTTCAGCGTTTTCGTGATCGCGCCCAGCTGCTGCATCTCCTGCTCGAACTGCTCGGCCGTGCGGAACATGCGCATCTCGTCGATGCTGGAGTTGATGGCGATCATCTCGCAGCCAAGCTGCCGCAGGATCTTGGGGAAGACCAGCGTGGAGCTGCCATGCGCGTAGTCGATCACGACGTTGAAGGAGGCCCGCCGAATGGCCTCCACGTCCACCGCTTGGAGGAAATCATGGACGTAGGAGTCGGCCACGTTCTCGTCTACCACGATGTTGCCGATGTCGTCCAGGTAGACCCGGCGGAAGTCCTCACGGAAGAAGGTGTTCTCGATGCGGCGCTCGGCGGTCTTATCCAGGTCCATGCCTTGCGCGTCGAAGAACTTGATCTCCACGATGCGGTCGTCGAAGGGCGAAATCCGGACGTGGACGCCGCCCGCCGCGGAGGAATGGCGCGTCACGTAGCGCGCCACCGGAATGGGCACCGTCCGGATGTCCAGCACATTGGCGCCGGATGAGGGCAAGCCGGCGATCATGGCCCGCTTGATCATGCGCGGGCTGCGGTGCGGGTCGCGATTGACCGTGACGGACGCGCCCTTCGGCAGCACGGCGCCGTAGGCGGCGCCGACGCGCGAGGCGAACTCGGGCGTCACGTCGACGTTCACCAAGCCGGAAATGCCATACGCGCCGAACAGCGAGCGGTGGGCGCGGCCGCCCCAGATGAGGCTCTCGTTGAGGCTGGCGCCGGTCTCCAGCTCCTTGTTGGGCCAGATGCGAACGTCGCTCTGGACGATCGCGCCCTCGCCGATGACCGTGTTGTCGCCAACGACGGCGCCTTCGAGGACGACCGATCGACGGCGCAGATTGCATTGCTTGCCGACGATAGCGCCGCTGAGCTGGACGCCCTCGCCCAGGTAGGAATTGCTCCAGACGATGGAGCGCTCGATCCGGGCATGGCCATCCACGATCGAGTAGTCGCCAATGGTCGTGGGCCCTACCACGCTCGCCCCGCCCCGGATGCGGGCATCCTGGCCGAGGTAGATGGGGCCGGTGAGGGTCGCTTCGCGGGAGAAGTTGGCGCCGGGCATGACCCATACTCGCGGCAGCACCTCCTCACCAGTGATCTGGACCTTGGTCCGCCCCTGGAGGATGTCCGCCGTGGCCCGCATGTACTCGGCCAGATTGCCGACGTCGCACCAGTAGCCGGGTGAGACGTAACCGTACAGCGACCGCCTCTGCTCGAGCAGCTTGGGGAAGAGCTGCTGGCTGAAGTCGTACGGCTCGCCGTCCGGCACTTGTTCCATGACCGACGGCTCCAACACGTAGATGCCGGTGTTGACCGTGTCGCTGAAGACCTCGCCCCAGCTGGGCTTCTCCAGGAACTGCTGGATACGGCCGTCTTCGTCGGTGATGATCACCCCGTACTCCAGGGGGTTTGGCACGCGGTAGAGGGTGAGCGTGGCCTCCGCCTCCTGCCGCCGGTGAAAGTCGATGATCTGCGTCAGGTCGAAATCCGTGACGGCATCGCCGCTGATGACCAGAAAGGTGTCATCCAGCTGTTCCTTGGCGTACTTCACGCTCCCGGCCGTCCCGAGTGGCTGGTCTTCGACCGAGTAGGTGAGACTGACGCCGAAACCGCTGCCGTCGGCAAAGTAGTCCTGGATCACGCCCGGCAGGTACTGCAGTGTCACCAGGATGTCGGTGATGCCGTGCGCCCTCAGCAGTTCGAGGATATGCTCCATCACGGGCTTGCCGACGATTGGCACCATAGGCTTCGGCCGTCCAATCGTGAGTGGCCGCAGGCGAGAGCCCTCGCCACCAGCCATGACAACGGCCTTCATAAGGGTAGGGGCAGTATATCGGGGTATATCGGGGGCCGTAGGGTATAAACGGCGGAGATGCCGCCGCTTGCTGCCGCTGCCAAGGTGCCTGCTACTTCCGCCAATTTGGGGCCAGGCTTCGATTGCTTGGGCCTCGCGCTGGACCTGTACCTCGAGGTGCACTGCCAAACAGGCGGCGCGGGGCTGCGGATTTCAGCCAATGAGCCCGACGTCCCGCTGGACGCAAGCAACCTGGTGTACCGGGCCATGCAGCGCGTGTTCGAGGCCGCGGCCAAGCCTGTGCCCGACCTGGAGCTGCGCATCGAAAATGGCATCCCCCTGTCACGCGGGCTGGGCAGCAGCGCCGCGGCTATCGCAGCCGGGCTGGTAGTGGCCAACACGCTGCTGGGTGAGCCGTTCGACCAGCGGCGCCTGCTCGCGCTTGGCCTGCCGCTCGAGGGACACCCGGACAACCTCGCGCCGGCGCTGTTTGGCGGGCTTTGCGTTTCGAGCTTGGCCGATGGCGAGGTGCTGAGCTTGCCGGTGCAGCTGGCCCGGCCACCGCGCATCGTGCTCTTCATTCCGGACTTTGTTATGCCAACGGCTGAGGCGCGCCGGGTGCTTCCGGAATCCGTGCCCCGGACAGACGCCATCTTCAACACGTGCCGTTCGTCGCTGCTCGTCGCGGCGCTGGCGGCCGGCGATTTCTCGACGCTGCGCTGGGCCATGGACGACCGGCTGCACCAACCCTATCGAGCGGCCCTCTTCCCAGCTCTGCCGCGGCTGATCGAGGCGGCGCTGCGGGCCGGGGCCGCCGGGGCCGCCATGAGCGGCGCAGGCTCAACGGTCATCGCCTTTTGCGAAGCCGATCCGGCGCCGGTGGCGCATAGGCTGGAACAGGCGGCGGTGGCACTCGGAGTAGCGGGGCGCGGCGCTACGGCGCAGATCGACGTACAGGGGGCGCGGCTCCTGTCATCCTGAGCGCAGCGAAGGATCTTCTCGTCGCCGCGGCGGAAGGTCCTTCGTCGCCCCGGCTCCTCAGGATGACATGCGCAATCCAGGCGCGAGCCGATCGCGCAGCAGCTGCAGCGCCTGGTCCAGCTTGGCCTGGTTCTCCAGCGAATTGAGCCAGCGACTCATGCCAGAAGGGTGAGGCAGTGGCAGCAGCTCCCACCCATCGGCTTCGAAGACGCATCCGACCAGCCCATCCAAGGAGCGGCCTGGCAGATAGAAGTCAATGGCCATCTTGCCGGTCAGCAGGATGAGCTTGGCATCCAGAAGGGCGATCTGCCGGTCTAGGAACGGCCTGCAAAGCCGCACCTCAGCCGGTGAAGGCCGGCGGTCGCCTCCACCGGCAACCGCGGCTTTCCCCGGGAAGCACTTCGTCACCGCGGTGACGTAGACGTGCTGGCGGAAGGCCGCTTCGTCCACTCCAATGCGCGCCAGCCAGCGAAACAGCACGCGGCCAGCCCGTCCGACGAAGTGCTCTCGATCCACCGCCTCGAGCTGGCCTGGAGCCTGGCCGATGAGCATGATTCGCCCGGCGCCCTTGGGACCGACATAGGCGCGCTCTGAGAGCGGCTCGTCGAAGGCGTACTGCGCCGTGGCAATCGGAGTGGCCCGCGGAATGAAGCCGGCCGCCACGCACGCATCGCAGGCGCGGATATCCGCATGCAGGCGCTGAAGATTTTCGGCCACGACGCTTATAGGATTGTCCCGTGAGCTGGCTGCGACGACACTGGCAGTGGCTCACTGGTCCGGCGCTGATCGGACTCGCGGCGCTGGTCTGCTGGTTCGTTCCGACTGGCGACTTCCTGGTGATGCCGGGGCACGCGGTGCCGGCAAGGACCATGATCAGCGTCTCGTCCGCGCCGCCGAAGCCCGGCCAGGGCGAGCTGCTGCTGCTGACCATCTACTCCGGTCCGGCCAACGTGGACGAGTGGGTGTTCGGACATTTCTACCCACATGCCAGGGTGGTGCCAGCGCGCACCCAGCTGCCGCCGAACACGAGCTACGAGCGGTTCCGCCGGCTCGAGGAGTCGATGATGGCCAACAGCCAAGCGACGGCCAAAGTGGTGGCTCTGCGCCAGCTCGGCTACAGCGTGCCCGAGCGCGGCCAAGGCGCGGTCGTGGAAAACGTCCAGCGCGGCAGCGCGGCCGAAGCGGCAGGCCTCCACCGCGGCGACCTCATCCTGGCGTTGAATGGCCAGCAGCTGGATACTGCCGGGCAGTTGGTGGATCTGGTGGCCGGCAAACGTCCCGGCGGCAGCGTGCGGCTGCGGCTCAAACCCAACGACAGCGAAGCCGAGCGCGAGTTGGAGGTGACGCTGCGGAGCCGCCCCAATGAGCCGGATCGGCCGCTGCTTGGCATCACGCCTGTCACCTACCGCCAGAGCTTCGATTTTCCGGTCCAGATCGCCATCGACTCGAAGGGCATCATCGGGCCGTCGGCGGGGCTGGTGCTCACGCTGGCCATCATGCAGGCCGCCGGGCGCGACGACCTCACCCACGGCCGCAATGTCGCTGCCACCGGCACCATCGATCTGGACGGACGCGTAGGCGCGGTTGGCGGCGTGGCAGACAAAGTCATCTCCGCGGAGGGCCGGGCCGAGTACTTACTGGTGCCCAAAGAGGACTACCATGCGGCCAAAGCCAGCGCCAGCCGGGTGAAGGTTGTGGAAGCGGATACCATCCAGCAGGCGGTCGATTTTCTCAGGAGTCTTGCTTAGCTGGAAATATCATGGCATCATGATCGCGTGCCTGATTGTCGGCTCCGTAAGCTCGAGCTAACTGGCTTCAAGACCTTCGCCCGCCGGACGGAGGTCATTCTGCCAGGCGGGCTGACCGGGATCGTCGGCCCAAATGGCAGCGGCAAGAGCAATTTGGCCGACGCGCTGCGCTGGGTGCTGGGCGAGCAGAGCCTGCACCACATCCGCAGCAAGAAGACGGAAGACGTCATCTTCGCCGGTGGGACCAACCGCCCGCCCATGGGCGTGGCCGAGGTAACGCTGACGCTGGACAACACCAGCGGCTGGATCCCGATCGATTTCTCGGAAGTCAGCATCAGCCGCCGCGCGTACCGGTCGGGCGACAACGAGTACTTCATCAACGGCAGTCGTGTGCGCCTTCGGGACGTGATCGAGCTGCGAAATCGGGCTGGCTTTGGCCAGAGCAGCTACAGCGTAATTGGCCAGGGCCTGGTGGATGCCGTGCTCAGCCAGCGCCCCGAAGAGCGGCGCGCGCTGTTCGAAGAGGCGGCCGGCGTCCGGCACTATCAGGCCAAGCGCGACCAGACGCTGGAGCAGCTTGCCGCCACCCATCAGAACCTGCTCCGCGTGCACGATATCGTGACCGAGATCGAGCCGCGCCTGGAATCGCTGCGGCGCCAGTCGGAGAAGACACGCCAGCACGCGGACCTGACGGAGGAGCTGCGGACGCTGCAAATCCGCTGGTATGCCAGCCGACAGCGGCAGCTGCAGCGGCAAGCGGCCGAAGCCGAGTCGTTGCTGACCGAGGCCCAGCGCCAACTCGAGCAGGCTGGCGAACAGCTTCGAGCACTGGAGGCCCAGGCCGCATCGCTCGAAGGCGAGCGGCACAGCCTCGAACAGTCTCTGGCGGCCGAAAACCAGCGGGCAGCTGAGCTCTGCCGCCGGCAGGAGCATCTCCTGGGACAGGTGGAGCTGGCCAGCGACAAGCTGCAGTTCATGCAGCAGCAGGGCCAGGACGTGGAACGCGAGCTGGCCGAGCTGGCTGAGGTCCAAACCAGACTGTCCCAGCAGCGGCAGCAGCTGGCGGGGGACCTCGACGCGCTGGGCCAGGCCGAGACGGACCTGGCCCAGCAGGTGCAGGAGGCCGAACGCGCCGCAACGGGACGCGGCGCGGAGGCGCGCGAGATCGAGCAGGGTCTCCAGGAGACACGAGATCGCCTAGCTACGTTGAGGTCCTCGCAGGACCAGCGGCGACGCGAGGTCGAAGAACTCGAGGAGCGCCGGCGCGATCTTTTGCGCCAGGCGCAGCAGCATGACGAGGACGTGGGCCACAAACAGGCCCTCGTAACCGCCCTCGCTGAGAAGCAAGCCAGCCTGCAGCACGAGCTCCAGCAGCTCCGAAGCGAAGAGGAGCAGCTGTCCGGCACAACGGAAGGCATTCGCCTCGAAGCCGCTGCCACCGCCAGAGCAGAAGCGGACAAGCAGATCGAGCTCGAACAGCTGCGGCGCAGCCACGACGAGCTCTCCACGCGACAGCGGCTGCTAGAGGAGCTGCAGGCCAACATGGAAGGCTTGGCGGAAGGCGCCCGCGAGCTGCTGAGGAGCGGTCGGCCGGGCGTCCTGGGCAGCCTGGCCGAGGGCCTGAAAGTGCAGCCGGGCTATGAGCGCGCCATTGCCGCCGCGCTCGGCCACAAGCTGGACGCCGTACTGGTCCAGGATGAGCCTGCGGCGCTCGACATTCTGCCCCATGTCTCCGAGGCGACGCTGGCACTTCCCTCCAGCGCGAATCCTCACGCTCCCCCTCTCCCAGCGGGAGAGGGAATCACCGCTGCGACCGAGGTCGTTACAGGCAGCCGCCCGGCGATCAGACTGCTGGCAGGCACTGTTATCGTGAACGATCTGGAGCAAGCGCTCATGCAGGCTCGCGCAGGCTGGCGAGCGGCCACGCTGGCAGGCGACGTGGCCGAGCCCGACGGCATTATTACGCGCCGGGGCATTTCGGTGGGTGAGGCGGTCCTCAAGCGCCAGCGGGCGCTGGACGACTTGGCGGCGCAGGTGGCGGCATCAGAGAGGTCGCTGGCGAGCGAGTCCCAGGAACATGAGCGGCTCGTCGCCGATAGCACCCAATTGGCGGCGCGCCTCGCCCAGCTGGAGGAGGAGGTCCGCCGCCGGGCAGCCGTCCGCCAGCAGCGCGCGTCGCAGATGCGCGACCTGGCCCAGCAGATCCAGGCGGCGCAAGCGCAGATCGACTGGTTGGCCTCCCTCAAAGGGCAGGCTGAGGAGCAAACGCGGACGCTGGATCTACGCCGAGCGGCGCTCCTTGCCGAGCTGGATCAGCTGGCGGAGCAGATCCCCGCTGTGGAGGCCGAAGCCGGAGTCCGGCTGGCGCAGGCCGAGGCCCTGCGCCAGGCGGACGAGGCGCAGGCGCAGCAGCTGGCCGAATTAAGGCTTCAGCGCGGCGTCAAGGGCCAAGACGTCGAGCACGTGCGGGCGCAAATCCAGGAATTGGAGCAGCAGCTCAACGCTGCCGAGCGCCAGCTCGCCGCCCGCCAGCAGCGAGCCACTGATCACGCCGCGACGCTGCACAAACTCGAAGCCGACATCGAGGCATCAAAGACTACGCTGGAGGGCGTCCGCCAGCAGCTCGGCGAGCGCGAAGCGCAGCTTCCGCCGCTGCGCAACCGGCTCACCGCCGCGGCTGAGGACCTGCGCAAGCTGCGCCAGCAGGAGAGCGAGACGCATGAGCAGCGTTCGGAGCTGGACAAGCGCTGCTATCGCCTGGAATTCGATAGCCAACGCAAGCGTGACGAACTGGAGGCGCTGGCGCTCTCGCTACTGGAGGAGCTGCAACTCACGCCGGATGTGCTGCCGGAACCCGCGTCCGATGCGCCCGAGCCCTCCAAGCGGGAAGTCGAGGCCCTCAAGACGCGCCTGGCAGCCCTGGGACCAGTGAATCCCGGCGCCCTGGATGAGTTCCAGGAAGTCCAGGAACGCTATGACTTCTTGACCAGCCAAAAGGCCGACCTAGAGCACGCGGCGAGGCAGCTCCAGACGGTTATCGCCGAGCTGGAGGAGCTGACCAAACGGCAGTTCATGGAGACCTTCGAGCGGGTAGCTCACGAGTTCCAACGCTTCTTCGGCCTGATGTTCAACGGCGGCCAGGTCCAGATGTTCCTGACCGATCCGGAGAACGTGCACGCCACCGGCGTGGACATCTTGGCGCAGCCGCCGGGCAAGCGCCTGCAGTCGCTGCCGCTGCTGTCCGGCGGCGAGCGCGCGCTGATCGCCAGCGCCCTGCTGTTCGCCATCCTGTCGGCAAAGCCGGTGCCATTCTGCCTGCTGGACGAGGTGGATGCCGCCCTGGATGAGGCCAACGTCAAGCGCTTCTGCCAGGCCCTCAAATCGCTGGCGGAGGAGACGCAGTTCGTGGTCATTACCCACAACCGCGAGACCATGGCCGTGGCCGATGCGCTGTATGGCGTGTCCATGACCCAGGATGGCGTGTCACGGCTGGTGTCGCTGCGTCTCCCACGAGAGGAGGAAGAGGCACCAGAAATCCCTCTCCTGCCGCGGCGGGAGAGGTTAGGTGAGGGTACCCGGAGCATCGCCTGATAACGCGGACCCCTCACCCAGGCCCTCTCCCGCCGCGGCGAGAGAGAGGAGAATGACAAGTACGACCATGGAATCCTCTGCCTGGCGGCTGGCGCTGCTGTGGCTCGCCGGGATCAGCTTGCGCATCACGGTGTTAGCCATCCCGCCGGTGATCCCGGCCATCCACAACGATCTGAAGCTGAACGAAAAGGCAGTCGGCATCCTCACCGCGCTGCCGGTGCTGCTGCTGGCGGCAGCGGCCGTGCTCGGCTCGCTGGTCATTCATCGTATTGGGGCGCGGCGCGCGCTCATCATCGGGCTGTGGCTGGTGGCCCTGGCGGGCGCGCTGCGCGGGGCGGGCCCAGGGGTTGGGGTCATCTTCGCCATGACCTTCGCCATGGGCTGTGGCATCAGCATCTGCCAGCCGGCGCTGCCGTCATTGGTGGCGCAGTGGTTCAAACGCCGCGTGGGGCTGGCCACGGCCAGCTACTCGAATGGCCTGCTCGTGGGCGAGATGGTGGCGGCCGGCCTGATGCTGCCGCTGGTCGTGCCGCTGGTACGCGGCAGCTGGGAGCTGGGCCTGGCCTTCTGGTCGCTGCCTGTTGCGGCCACGGCGGTCCTTGTGGCCGTGTTCACCGAGCACCGCCAGCTAGCAGAGGCGCGCCGGGCCGGGCAATGGTGGCCGGACTGGCAGGACCGGCAGACGTGGCACCTGGGGCTGCTGCTCGGCCTGGGCCAGATCGCCTATTGGGTACCGAACGCCTTCGTGGCCGACTACCTCAAGGCCGCCGGGCACCCGGAGTACATCGCCGCCAGCCTTACCAGCCTGAACGCGGCCCAGATCCCGGCCTCGCTCATCATCGCCGCGCTGCCCGGCTTGCTGGTCCAAAAGCGCTGGCCAATGCTAGTGGATGGCGCGCTGATCGTGGCTTCCGGGCTGGGGCTGATCTTCGGGGGACCTGATCTGGCGGCCTTCTGGGCTGGGCTGCTGGGCTTCTCGGGCGCGTTCATCTTCGTGCTGAACCTGGCTCTGCCGCCACTACTGGCCGCGCCCGAGGACGTGCACCGCCTGAGCGCCGGCATCTTCAGCATCTCCTACACCTGTGCCTTCTTGGGGCCGCTCATCGGCGGCGCTGTCTGGGACGCCACGGGCGCCCCTGTCACCGCCTTCCTGCCGGTGGTCGTGGGCGCGGCGATTATGGCCTGGCTGGCAGCGACTGTCGATCTGACTCGCGGGACCGGCGCGCGGCGTCCAGCCGCGTCACAACCAGCATCAGCGTCATGAAGCCGGTGGTGCAGAAGATCATCAGCATCCACAGGCTGGGGCTGTCGGTGCCCGCGAACAAGCCGTGGACCAGCGCGAAGACCCACAGCAGGAAGGTGGCGAAGTGCAGCGAGCGCCAAACCTTCCAGCCGATGAGGCCTCGCACGTAGAAGCTGAAGCTGGTGATCAGCAGCAGGTAGAAGGCCATCTGGCCGAAGCCCAGCCATAGTGGCTGGTAGTGCGAATGGAATGGCACCAGCAGCTCCCCCGGGCTGAAGCCGATGTACTTGTCCAGCAGCAGGATGACGACGTGCAGGGTCACGAAGAGGATGCCGACCAGGGACACGAACTGGTGCAGGTCGAAGACGTTGAAGCGCTTGACCTCGGGTTCGAACAGCCGCGAAGTGATCCCAACGCCCAAAGTCAGTGACAGCCACAACAGCAGGTAGGCGGTGATGCCGGCTGCCCGCGACAGATACCAGACGGTGTTAGCTGACTGCAACGTAGGCCTCGAATCCGTCCGACGCCAAAAGCGTGCCTTCCCGGCCCACCAGCAGCCCTGCCAGGCCGCGCTCGTTCAGCCAGTCGTAGCCGCGCTCCAGCCCGATCAGCAGCGCCACCTTGGCGCTGACCTCAGCCTCCTCCGCGCTGGCGGCGACGACCGTAGCGGACAGCACGTCGGTATCCGAAGACCGTCCGGTGCGGGGATCGATCAGATGATGGGCCTCGGACGACCAGCGCCGCTTCCAGGTGCTGGAGGTCGCGACGCCGCGGTCCCAAACCCGGAGGGTGAGCAGGTCACACCTGGGCTCGAAGGGATTCTCAACGCCCACCAGGTACTCGCGGCCTT
Source organism: Chloroflexota bacterium (assembly GCA_035299885.1). Lineage (GTDB taxonomy): Bacteria > Chloroflexota > JAJPGV01 > JAJPGV01 > JAJPGV01 > DATGVV01. The sequence continues at coordinate 10,547 of DATGVV010000342.1, forward strand.
TGGCGTACAGGTCGCCGCCGGCATTGACCAGGCCTTCGGCATAGGGGCGCAGCGCGGCGTCGACGGCCATGCCCTTGGCGATGCCGCCCAGGTCCAGGTGCACACCCGGCGGCAGCAGGATGCAGCGCTGCCGAAGCTGCACGTCTCGCCAGCTTCGGCGCTCGGCAGCCGCCACGCGGCCTCCACCAAGCCTGGGAAGCACCAGCTCGAAGCTGCGGTCGTAGCCTGCGCCCGCCAGGGCGCCGGCGATGGTCGGATCGAACAGGTCGGTCTCAGCGGCCCAGTGGAGGGCGCGCTCCAGGACGACGTACAGCAACGGCGAGGCCTCAAACCACGTCCCACCCGAGCGGTTGAGGGCCGACAGCTCGCTGGACTCATCGAAACGGCTAAGCCGGCGGTGCCAGTCCAGGAACAGCGCCTCGATCTTGGTGGAGGGCGTGTCCAACACCTCAACATCGGTGTTCATGGCGCGAAAGCAGGCCATGAGCTACGAGGCGCGCGTCCTGGTGCGAGCCCTGGGAGCGGTCGCCGGTGGAGTAAAGTTCGAGGCCGGCGCTGTCTGTGCTGTGCGGCTCAGGCGAGATGCGGGGCCATTGGAGACCTGAACCAGCGGAGTTGGGGTGGGGTGTTCCACGGCGGCCGGGCTCCCGGCGCTGGCCCCGGCGCTGTTCGCCGCCAGGCCAAAGAAGGTGACCGTAGCCACCACGCTGGCCGCCGCCGTCAGCGCTTTGGCCTTCAGGTTCCGCATCCTCACCACTCGACTCTAGAGCGGCAAACTGAGCCTCAGGTGAACGAACGCTAAGAACTCGCTGAATGCTGCCGGCGCTTAGAGCCGGTAGAGGCGGCGGGCGTACTGAGTCACCATGCGGTGGGTGGTGAACTGCGCCGAGGCCGAAATGGCCCGCTTCATCCGCTGCAGCCACCCGCCCGGGCTGTCGTAGAACTCAGGCAAGACACGCTCGCCTAACAGCGTGTAGAGGCTGTCGGCGTCGCGCGCATCCTCCTCTTCCGGGCTCATGGCGGGTGCGTCAGGGCCGATGGCCCAGCCGTTTGTACCGTCGTAGCCCTCCACCCACCAGCCATCCAGGACCGACAGGTTGGGCACGCCGTTGAGGCTGGCCTTCATGCCGCTAGTGCCCGAGGCTTCCATGGGCCGCCGCGGATTGTTCAGCCAGACGTCAACACCGGCCACCAGCAGCTTGCCCAGAGCGAGGTCGTAGTCCGGGATGAACACGGCAGTGATGGAACTGGCGGCGCCCAGCCGGATGACTTCCTGGATGAGGCGCTTCCCAGCCTCATCCTGCGGGTGCGCTTTGCCGGCCACGATCAGCTGCAGCCGCCCGCCGGCAATGCTCGCCAGCCGCTCCGGATCGTGGAACAGTAGCCCGGCCCGCTTGTAGGTGGCGAACCGCCGAGCGAAGCCAATCGTCAGGAGCCTTGGATCGAGCTTGCCGCCCACGATGGCATTCAGCTGCTCGATCATGTGTTGCTTGTTGAGCTGATGGGCAGCGGCCAGCGCGGCATCCGGCAGCAGATTGCTGTCCCTCAGACGGCCCGGATCGTTCCTCCAGCCGGGCAAGCAACTATCGTACAAGCGCCGCGTGGGCTGAGCCGTCCAGGTCAGGTGATGGACCCCGTTGGTGACGGAATCGATGGGCCGGCCCGGGAACATAGCCCGGCTGACCTCGCCGTGGCGCGCCGACACACCATTGGCTGCCCGCGCAACGTTGAGGGCCAGCTCGGTCATGGAAAAAGGCGGACCGTCGAGCTGCGCGCCGCCGAGGGCCAGCAGCTCCTCCTGGCTGCAGTGCAGCTCTCTCTCGGCGTAGCCTCCCAGATAGCGGGAGACCATATCGGGTGGGAAAACGTCGTGCCCAGCGGGCACGGGCGTGTGGGTAGTGAACACCACGCGACCCGCGGCCCGGGCACGGCTGTGTTCAAGCGGCTCGTTCGGCTGCCGGCATTCGGCGATCGTCTGGAGGCACAGGAAGGCGGCGTGCCCCTCGTTCAGATGGAATGTCTCCAGCTGGTCATAGCCCAGCGCTCGCAGTGCTCTCAGGCCGCCGATGCCCAGCACGATCTCCTGCCGAATCCGCATCTCGCGGTCTCCGCCATAGAGGTGGCTGGTGATGAAGCGATCGTCGGCCGCGTTGTCCTCCAGATCGGTGTCCAGCAGGTAGAGGGGAACGCGGCCGACGTTGCCCTGCCAGACTCGCACGTGCACGTCGCGATCGTCTAGCGGAACCGTCACCTGGACGGGCCGGTCCAGCACGTCGGTGGCCATGCGGAAGCCACGTTCAGCCGGCGACAGCAGCGGATACTCCTCCTGCTGCATGCCCTCGGCATCGATTTTCTGATGGAAGTACCCGCGGCGGTAGACCAGCCCCACGCCAACCAGCGGCAGATTCAGGTCTGAGGCGGATTTGAGGTGATCGCCGGCCAATACGCCCAGCCCGCCGGAGTACAGCGGCAGGCACTCGTGGATCCCGAACTCAGCGCTGAAATAGGCCACCCGCCGCTCGACCGGGGCGCTGGCCAGGTAGGCTTCCATGGCCTTCAGCGCCTGCTGCGCCGGGTTCTCCAGCCCTTCATGTTGGAGGCGCTCGACGTCTGCAGGCGTCAGCCACCCCACGGTCTCGTAGGGATTGCCGTTGTAGTTGGGCAGGGACTGGAAGACGTCCAGCGCCTGGTCGTGCCAGGCCCAGTAATAGTTGGCGAGGAGCTGGTCTAAAACCTCGACAAGCGGCTCAGCCAGCCCTATTCGTCCTCGTCGAAGATCTCACGATCGGCGGGCAGCGCCTGCTCCAGCGCATCGGCTTCCGGGATGAACTCGCGCGGCTCGCGCGAGGCAGTGGGCAGCTGCTCCTCCGGCTCCGGTCCCGAAGGGGTCAGCTGCTCCAGCAGGTCCGCTTCGGGAGTCTCGCGGCTTACCGTCGGAGGCGTGCCGTCGCCGCTAGCTTCGGGCCCGGCGGGCTGGAGCTGTTCGTGTCGGTCCGCGTCGGGAACGTGCGCGTGTTCAGCCATACATACAAGTGTGGCGCATAAGCCGGTCCGCGTGCTATGGCTTTTGACATGAAACCGAACGCCCTAAAAGACGTGAAGCGCGAGCTCGATCATCTCGACTTTGGCAACGGCCTGACCCGAGACGACGTGCGGCGGCGCATGCCGCACCTACCTGACGAGATCTACCTGGAGCTTCCGGCCAGCAAGCGCTATCGCAGCGCCCAAGAGCTGGTCCACGATGCCGTCAACGCGCCTCATCGGGCCGAGGGCGACATCGTGCGTGAGGATTTCGACGGCTTTGATGCCAGCGGGGCGGAGGCCGAGGGGGGTCCCAGCGCCTGGGGCGAGGATCCGATCATCGGCACTCACCAGGAGCAGACGCCACCCACGAGCTGAACCCAGCGCCCTGGCACATGGTGTGCGTCGATCCTAAGGACACTCGACGCAAGAAGGAGGCAAGGGTATGGTGCACGTGAATCTTCCCTGGGAGCAGCGCCGGAGCAGGATGCCGGAGTTCTCGCTGTCCATGCCGCGCATGGAGACGCCAAATTGGCGGCGGATGCGCGACTGGCGGCCAGATCCCGATGTGTGGCAGCTGCTGGCCGCATTCGCTCTAGGCGCGGCGGTGATGTACCTGCTGGATCCCGATATGGGCAAGCGCCGCCGTAACATGGCCGTGGACCGCACGGCAGGTGTGACCCGACGCGCCGCTCGCGGCATGGGCCGTGCCGGACGCAAGATCGGCACCGATATGGCCGGTAAGCGCCAGGCGCTGCTCCATGGCCAGCATGACGGCAGGGAGCCGCTGGATGACGCGACGCTGGCGCACAAGGTTGAGAGCGTGCTGTTCCGCGATCCGGACGTGCCCAAGGGCAGCCTGAACATCAATGCCGAGCACGGCGTGGTGGTGATTCGGGGTGAGGTCCGCACGCCCGATCAGATTCGTGACATCGAGCAGCGAGTGGAGCGGATCGACGGCGTTCAGGAGGTGCGCAGCATGCTGCACCTGGTGAACAAGTCCGCCTCGAGCAGCTAGACGGCTACGGGCGCAGGCGCCGGCATCTCGACGATGCGATAGCCCGGCGAGCCCGGAAAGCAGCGCTCCAACAGCGGTTTAGCCACGTTGTACACCGGAATGCCCTCGGCGGTTCGACCTTCGGGCGAGCCGCCGTGGGCGTGTCCGTGAAAGACGACCGACACGTGATAGCGGTTCAGCGGCTCCTCTAGCCGGCGAGAGCCCAGGAAGGGATAGACCTCCAGCGGCTCGCCCTGAATCGTGTCCGGGATGGGCGAATAGTGCATGACCGCGACGCGCGTGTCCGCTTGCAGCCGAGCCAATGCGGCTTCGAGCTTCAGCGCCTCGTTCACACCCTCGCGCACAAAAGACTTAATCGCCTCCTCACCCCAGGGCTCGAGGCAGCGATCGCCAAAGCCGCCGGCGAAGCCCTTGACGCCGACGAAGCCAATGCCATGGATGACGCAGGAGTCGCCATCCAGCACCGTGACTCCGCCTTCACACAGGATGGCGCGCACGTCGTCCTGCTTGCCGGACTCGTAGTCGTGGTTGCCGAGCACGGCCAGAACCGGTAAGTGGAGGCAGTCGGTCAGCTCCTGGACGAGCTGATGCGCTTCTTCGGGCAGCCCATAGTCGGTGAGGTCGCCGCACAGGAGGATGACGTCGGCGGCCTTGCCCATTTCGGAAAAGAACGGCCGCAGCGTCGTCTGAGCGTTGCGCGTACAGTGCACGTCGCCTACGGCCGCTAAGCGGACCGTGCGCTCTGGACCAGACATGCAGTAAAGCTTTGCACGCAAGATATGGACCGCGCGACCGAAAGGTGGCATGCAGCTTGCGCTGAGGGGTCAGAATGGAACAGCGCGACCTCAATCACGTCTTCTACCGCCGCACTGTGCAGTTGCTGAACAGCGCTGAAATCCCGTACCTGATCGGTGGAGCCTTCGCGCTGGACTTCCACGTCGGCACCGATCGCAAGACCAAAGACCTGGACGTGTTCGTTCGGCCGAGGGATGCCCAGGCGGTGCTCGATGAGTTGGCGCGAGGCGGCTATGAGACCGAGATGACCGACTCCACCTGGTTGGGCAAAGCCTTTTGCGGGGCCGATTTCGTGGACGTGATCTTTGCCTTCGGCAACGGCATCGCCCACATTGACGACGGCTGGTTCGAGCACGCCCAGACGGGTGAGCTGTGGGGCCAGCCGGTGTTGTTCGTGCCGCTCGAGGAAAATCTGTGGTCGAAAGCGTTCGTGATGGATCGGGACCGTTATGACGGCGCAGACATCGCGCACATCGTGCGGCACAGCGCCGAGCGGCTCGATTGGGACCGGCTGCTGGCGCGCTTCGGCGAGGACTGGCGGGTGCTGCTGTCCCACCTGATCCTGATCGGCTATGTCTACCCGGGGGAGCGCACGCGCATTCCCGAGCGGATCATGCAGGAGCTGCTGCGCCGGCTGGACGCCGAGGTCGCCACAAGCGGCGATCCCACACTGTGCTTCGGGCGTTTTTTCTCGCGCTCAGAGTACGCGCACGATCTGCAGCAGCTCGGACTGGCGGACGCGCGCGAACTGAGGATGCGGACGACGGAGGACGTGCTACCGCCTGGCAGCCGCCTTCTTCATCCCGGCAGATAGCGTCTCGGCCAGCTCTTCCGCCGTGTGCGGCTTGGTGAGCGCTGGCACGCCTAGCTCGGTCAGCAGCGCCTGGGTCGTCTCCGGCTCGTTGCCGGCCGGCGTCATCAGCACCACGGGAATATCCGCGCTGGCCGGATTGGCCCGCAGCTGCCGCAGCGCGGCCGCGGTGGGCAGGCCCGGCAAGTGGGCGTCCATCAGGATCAGGCTGGGCCGCTCTCGGGCGGCCAGCTCCAGAACCTCCGGACTAGCAGCGGCCTGGCTGACGCGGTAGCCAGCCCGCTCCAGGAGCTGCCCCAGCAGCGCCCGCGAGCCCGCGTCGCCGTCGGCCAGCAGGACGTGCTTGGGATCGTGCCGGCCCAGGATGCGGCGGATGTGGTCCAACAGCACGCGATCCTTCACCGGTTTATTCAGGTAGTCGACCGCGCCCAGCAGCTTGCCCCGCCCGACGTCGGGCAGGATGGACAGCATGACTACGGGGATGGCCGCGGTAGCGGGATCGTTCTTGAGCCACTCCAGCACCGTAAAGCCGTCGCCGCCCGGCAGGATGACGTCCAGCGTGATCAGCCGCGGCTGCCGCTCTCGCGCCAATCGCAGGGCTTCGGCGCCGGTGTGCGCCTCGGCAACCTCGTAGCCCGCCCGCTCCAGATAACGCCGGACCAGGCCCGCAACCTCAGGTTCATCGTCGACCACCAGCACCAGGCCCCCAGCGCCCGTGCCGGATGCCTCGGCATGCTCCTCCAGCGGAAGGTGGGAGATGGGCAGCGTGAAGGTAAACGTCGATCCCCGGCCCGGCGCGCTGTCCACGCAGATTGCACCGCCATGAGCCTCGACCAGCGAGCGCGTGATGGCCAGGCCAAGGCCGGTGCCGGGCGCCTCCTGCACGGTCTGGTGGTCCGCCCGGAAGAACTTCGTGAACAGCTGCGCCTGCTCGTCAGCGGACATGCCGATGCCGCTGTCGCACACCTGGACCCGCACCTGGTCACCCTCCAGGCCGGCGGATATGGAGATGCCGCCGCTCCGCGGCGTGTATTTGTGCGCGTTCGACAATAGGTTCGTGAGAATCTGGGCGATGCGATCCTGATCGCCGGCCACTGGCGGCAGATCCGGCGGGACGTGAAGCTCGAGCCGCTGCAGATGGGCCTCCATCTGGGGCCGGAATGAGGTGGCGACCGTCTCGATTAGGGCTGCAACGTCCACCGAGCTGCGGCGCAGCTCGATGCGCCCGGCTTCAATGCGCGAGATGTCGAGCAGGTCGTTGATGAGGCTTACCAGACGGTCGGCGTTGTTGCGCACGATCGACAGGAATTCCGTCTGCTCCGGCTGCAGCTCCCCGACCTCGCCGTCGAGCAGCAGGTCCACGTAACCCTTGATGGATGTCATGGGCGTGCGCAGCTCATGCGAGACCATCGCTACGAACTCGCTCTTCATACGGTCCAGCTCACGCTCGCGTGTGATGTCGCGGTAGACGTACAGCCGGCCGAGGTGACGCCCGCCGGACATCGTTACGGGCGTGGAGAAGAGCTGCAGCTCGCGCCGTTCGGGCCAAACCTGGAGCAGCACGTCGCTGAACTCGCTGCTCGCGTCGCCGGCGGTCTTCCGGACGC
>DATGVV010000343.1:0-6532 GCA_035299885.1 Chloroflexota bacterium
CCCGGCGCCACCAGCATGCGGTTGAGGATGCCGGCGGTGGGATTGAGCAACCATACGTAGGCCATGGCGGTGATGAAGCCGGGAACGGCCAGCTTGGCCGTGAGCAGGGTGAACAGCAGCCGTTTCCAACGGAAATCCGTCCGGCCCAGCAGCCAGGCCAGCGGGAAGGCAAACGCCAGCATGACCAGCGCGCTGCCCAGCCCCAGCTCCAGCGTTTGCACTGTCACACGCGGCAAGCGGCTGTCGCGCAGCAGCCGGGCGTAATTGTCCAGGCTGAAGCCACCCAGCGCCGCGCCGGTGCTGATGCTGGCCAGCAGGCTGCCCGCCAACGACACCAGGACCAGCGCCAGCGCCGCCACCGTCACGCCGAACACCAGGCCCATGCCACTCAGGCTGAACCGGAACGTTGGCCTGGCTATCCGGCCAGGGGCGAAGACTGCTACGCCCACGTCATTGGATGCCGAACAGCTCGCTGTATTTCTTTGTCAGACGATCCGATTCCTGGTTGAACTCGGGGCCGATCACATCGATTTTCTTACCCTGAGCGGCTTTCCACATCGACGTGCCTTGGGCGCTGGCCAGCGAAAGAGCGTTGATCTCGTCCAGCGCTTTCTGCCCGGCGGCGGTGGTCATCCAGTAGCCGACCAGCTTGGCCATGTTCGGATGCTTGGCATCCTTCATGAGGTGCACTCCCCAGGGGGTGACGATAAACGGATCGATGGGCGCCATCTCGACTGGGGCGCCGCGGCGGGCGTCGCGAATGGCGTCGATGCCTAAGCCCAGCACGAACTCGCCCGAGGCGACGCGCCCCCTCACGTCCGGATAGGTCGGAACGATCGTGACGCTCTGCTTCTGGACCATGTCTGTGGCCAGGGCCGTGACCTTGTCCTCGCCCAGGGCGTGAGTCACGAACGAGAAAAAGGCGCCCGAGCGGGGCATGACGATGCGGCCTTTCCAGCGTGGGTTGGCCAGGTCCTCGTAGCCCTTCGGTGCGTCGTTGGCGCTCACCTGCTGCGTGTTGTAGGTAACGAGCGCCAACGTGCCGTCGAACGTGCGCAAGCCGTGGTCGCCGAACTTCAGGGACGAATCGAGGCCCAGCTCCTTAATCCAATCCAGCGCGGCCAGCGTGCCGCCTGATTGCAGCGTGGCCGCTACATTCGAAGCCGTCCAGAACAGATCGATGCCGGACGGCACGCCCTGTTTTGTCGTCTGCACTACCTCGGCTGCTTTGGTGGGGTGCAAGCCGCTGACCATTTCCAGCTTGACGGCGAAGCCATAGAACTCGCTCACCGCCTGCTCGAAGGCCTTGACCTGCTGCGGATCCACCGTCTGGCCGAAGATGGACGCCGTTCCTTCCTTCTTTGCGTCGGGCACCAGCGCAGCCACGGCCTGGGGCAGGCTGACGCTGGCCTGTCCCCCGGCGCCGGACGAAGAAGCCGCTGGCGCTGCGCCGCCGCAGCCCGCCAGCACGAGCCCGATCCAAAAGGTGAGCAGCAGCGGAAGACGGTTCATGGCCTGGCGTCTAGAGCGGCTCGCTGACGCCGAGCGAGCTCAGGATGAACTCGAAGCGGCTACGCCGCAGCTCTGGGATCTTGGCGATGAACTCCGGATCGGCGCCGCAATGGGGAATAAGCACCTCTTTCCAGAATTGCATCCGGCCATTGTCGAGCGCGGCCAGGTTGCTTCGATAGCGCTGCAGCAGCTGGCTCTCCAGCTCAGTCCGCTCCGTTCCTTTGGCCTGGCGCAGCAGCTTCCACATGTTCCACATGAAGAACACGAAATGCGTGGCCTCGTCAGAATGAACGACCTCATCGCCGAAGTCGATCAGCTCCTGGAGCTGGATGGCGAAGGTGTAGTAGGGGAAGACGTACAGTCCGCCGCCCGTCTCCGTCGGCAGGATTTCCAGCAGGTAGTCGGCGAACTTGCCGCTGCCCGGAGGAGGCGGCGTCCATTCGCGTGATCGGCTCCACTTACCTTCCCACTCCGGATCGTCGGTCCAGTAGTTCGTGCCTGGGTTCCAGCGGCTGGCGCATTCGATCATCTCCACCGCGTGGTGGCTCTCGTCGCTGATGTGGTCGAACAGGAAGGTCAGCGTGGGCAGGTCGGGGTTGTAGTACGCAACCGCGCGAGAGGAAGCGGAGCACAGACCCTTCAGCTCGCCCCGGCCGCGAAAGGCCCAGGCGCCGCAGACCCAGTTGCGCTCCTCTTGGGTTTCGGGCGGGCGCCCTACCGCGCGCGGCACTTGCCGCATCCGCTTCTCACGGTCCTGATCCTCGGCGGCCATGAGCCAGTGCAGCCATTGCTTGTCTTCTTCGCCGGCGGCGTGGAACCAGGGCTTGGATAGGACGGTGTCGGTCACGAGGGTGGCAGTACTCACGACTGATCTCCTAGCGGGGAATGATTTCCTTGATCTTTGATTCGGCCGGAAAGCGGTAATTGAAGTAGAAGTCCGGGTCGTAGCCGTCGACGTAGTGCACACCCGGCTTGGGGATGACGTAGTCGGGCACCTTATGGGCCACGTCGGTGCGCAGGCTGGTCTCCAGCATCTCCTTCTCCCACATCTCCTGCCCGTCTTTCGACAGCATCCAGTTCAGAAATACCGCGGCGGCGTTCGGGTTGGAGCTGCCTCTGATCTTGAACAAACAGCTGAATCCGCCGAGCGTGGTGCCTGGTCCATCCTCAGGAAAGATGCGCTCCACCGGCAGGTTGGCCGCCCTCAACGGCTCCACGATCGTCTGAACCAGGGACAGGCCGACCGGATAGTTGCCTCGGGCGACCCACTCGCCGAGCTGCCGGTAGTCGACCGTGAACGTCACGCCCTGGTCTACATACAGGTCGCGGACGTACTGCTCGCCGAACAGCGACCACAGGTACGCCAAGGTGGCGCCGCCTGAGCCGCCGACGCGCGGGTCGTGCGACACGATCTTGCCCTTGTACTCAGGTTTCAAGAGGTCCTTCCAGGAGCGGATGACGTTGGGCTGCACGAGCGTTCGGTTTACGAACAGGTCAGTCATGACCCAGTCGGCGCCCATGAGCCCGGGATGGAAATCCGGCGGCGCGCCCGGCAGCGGCTTGAGGATGCGAGGCGCGCCGTCGCGCCAGGCGCTCGGGGTCAGGACGGCGGGATCGACGATCAGCTTGGCCGCATCCTCGAAGATGAGCTGCTGGTCCGCAGGAGTAAATGTGTAGCCCGGTCCGCTCAAATAAGCGTCGATAGTTAGCTTGCCCGCTTTGGCCTCGCGCTCCAGGCGGACCTGGGCTTCGCCGGACGGTAAGCCCAGGTACTCAACTGTGATGCCGTAGTCCTTCTGGATCGCCTGGACGATGGCTTGCCGGAGATTGGGGAAAGGCGGCCCAGCCACGACGACTTTGCCTTCCTTCTTGCCCGCCTCTTTGAAGCGCGCCCACTGCTCCGCGTCGGCCTTGAACACGGAGGCCGCCGGCTGGCTACTCGCCCCTGGCTTCGGTGCAGCCGGGGCGGATGCCTGCCCGCCGGCGCTGGCTGGGCTCGACACTCCTGCCGGCCTGGATCCGCAGGCCGCCGCAGCCATCGCCACCACCATGAGGACGCCGAACAACCTTGCTTTCACGCTCGCTCCTCCGGCACGATGTGGGAACAGGCACCCATTCTACTGGACCAGCCGCAGTTGTACTAGCATGTCTAGGCGGTGAGCCGGTTGGTCGATCTCGAAAGTGGCGTCGTCAGCCGGGAGGTATTCGTCGGGGAGGACGTCTACCGGCAGGAACAGCGTCAGGTGTTCGCCCGCGCCTGGCTGTTCATCGGCCATGAAAGCCAGGTGCCGAACCCGGGCGACTTCTTCGTGTCTCGCATGGGCGAGGAGTCAGTCATCCTGACTCGCGATCGCCAGCGCCGGCTGCACGTTTTCCTGAACACCTGCCGCCATCGCGGGATGAAGGTCTGCCGCTACGACGAGGGCAACACCACCACGTTCAACTGCCCTTATCACGGCTGGAGCTATGGCCTGGAAGGGGAGCTCGTCGGTATCCCGGCTTTCAAGGAGGGCTACCACGAGCAGCTCGACCGGACCAAATGGGGCCTGGTCGAAGTGCCTCAGCTGGCCGTCTACAAGGGCAGCGTCTGGGCTACTTGGGACGCTAAGGCCCCGCCACTCCTCGACTATCTGGGCGGCATGCGATTCTTTCTCGATCTGCTGCTCGATTGCCGCGATGGACGGGAAGGCGGGTCAGAGGTGCTGGGCGGCGTTCAGAAGTGGCAGGTGCCGTGCAACTGGAAATTTGGCGCCGAGAATTTCGTGGGCGATGCGTACCACGCCATCAGCCACCGCTCGGTGGACTCCGTGGGCATTGCCCCCAGCGGTGGCAAGGGCCGGACCGACAGGGAAAGCTCGTCGGATCGGCGTTATTCCGTGTCGTTCGAGGGCCTGGGGCATGGCACCAACGCCACCATCCAGCCCTTTCCCGAGCCGTTTACGCCGATTTTTCGCAACCTGCCCCACCTGGAGGATTACTTTCGGGAGGCCTATGAGCGGCGGCAGCGGCGCCACGGCGAGCTGTCGCGCATCTTGGGCGGGGCAGCCACGATTTTCCCCAACACGTCCTTTCAGCCGCGTCAGCCGCGATCCATTGCCGTGTGGCATCCTCGCGGCCCATGCCAGGCCGAGTTCTGGCGCTTCTACCTTGTCGATGCCGACGCACCGCAGGAGCTCAAGGATTATCTGAGCCGCTACCACGCCAGCGCCTTGGGACCAGGCGGCATGACCGAGCAGGACGATATGGAGAACTGGGTCTACGCCACCGCTGCCAGCCGCGGCGAGATCGCCCGCCGCTATCCCTACAGCTACGAGATGGGCATGGGCTTCGAGATGACGGCCGACGACATTCCGTCATTGCCGGGCGCAACCATCAGCAACGTTCCGTCGGAGAAGAACCAGCGGGCTTACTACCGGCGCTGGATGGAGTTCATGGACGGGAAGAGCTGGGACGAGCTGATGGCTACAGCAGGATAGCCAGGTGGCGGGTGCCGACCACGGCTTGGTCGAGCACGATCAAGCGGCGCGCTAGGCGCCAGCTGCCGTCCACCTTGCGCAGCACGTCCTGCCGCTCGCCGGAGAAGATGTCGGCCGCTGGGTTGTCCGTGCGGTTGCGGTAGACCAGGATGTAGCTGCGCACCTCCAGCTCCGCAGGGTTGCTCGTCTCGCTGACCCGCACGTTGGAAACGTGGTGACGCGTGCGGGACGGCGGCGTTTCCGCCCAGGCGTACTCGGTATCCAGCTTGTTGACGCGCACCCGCAAGGAGGCCAGGTTATCGGAGAAAATGTCCGTCTCTCCCGTGTAGGGAGCGGACCCGTTGCGGCGGATGTTCAGGCGCACCGGCATACGGTAGGTGATGTCCTCGGTGAGCAGGTCAAGCCATTGCACCTGCTGGTCCGTATCGAGGAGCTCTGCCTCGTGGTATAGGAACTGGAGGACCTCGGCGTAGCGGGGGTCCGCCGGTGTGATTTCAGCCACTGACGTTCTCCACCCAATATTGGAAAAACAGCCGCTCCAAAATATCAAAGAACGGCGGGCGGGCGGAGTAGCAGGTGCCGGGGCCATCCCAGGAGTGGGTTGGCTCCAGGTCTAGGCCCATCTTGTACTGCAGCCACAGCTGGCCGCCGCGGGGTCCGCTGGTGCCGGCAGTTATCTGCGCCCAGTTCTCCAGGTCGTCCTGCTCGAACGTGCCGCTCACGCCAAACACCCGCTCGTAGCATTGGCGCGACAGCGCCTTCCAGTCCTCGGGAGCGTTGCGGTCGATGAAGACCCAGCTCCAGCTCTCCATCGTGCGAGGGCCGGTGGGCTGCCACTGCCGCAGGGTGAGGAACGACATCGGCCGATCGGGCCCGCCCCATTCCTGGGGCGTATGCCCTGCTGTCTCGAGGAAGCTCAAATTTGGAAAGACGTTGCCGGCCACCACGACGAGCGGCTCGAATACCTTGCGCTGGAACTCGTCGAGATGGCGCTCTAGCTCCGGCCATAGCTCTTCCGGCAGGGCCATGTAGGGCGCCTCGCCCGAGCCCGACGGCGCCGAAACCAGGGATGCGCCATGGCCATTCGACATGGCCAGCGAATGGCCGACGGGCTGGCCTGTGCTGCCGGCCGGCTTGAGCCCGTGCAGGCCGAGCTGGGTCGAGAAACCATGCGTGGTGAAGATGTGGTGCCCGTCGCCTACGAAATTGGAGGCGCCCAGCTTCCAGTTGGCGTCGGCATGCCAGCGAATGGGCGGCCCGGCAACTTCTACGGCATCCGTCCGGCCGAACATCATGTCCAGCACCCACGCCATGGGCCCTAGGAACTCCTGCAGCGAGGTGCGCGGCTGCCAGCAGGCGAAGATGAGGCCGTGGTAGGTCTCGATGGCCGGGGCTTCGCACAGCCCGAGCTGAGACTTGTCGAGGCGGCCCTGGTAGGCATCGGCGAACGGCAGACCCGTGAGCTGGCCAGCGCTGCTATAGGTCCAGCCATGATAGCCGCAGCGGAAATGCGTCGTGGAGCCGGTGTCCTCGGTACACACCTT
>DATGVV010000344.1:0-1856 GCA_035299885.1 Chloroflexota bacterium
CGTGGCGCTGAGCGAGGTGAAGGTGGTCTATTCGCACCCGCAGGCGCTGGCCCAATGCCGCGGCTGGCTGCGGACGCACCTGGCCGCCGTGCCCGTAGTCGAGACGGCGAGCACCGTGGGCGCCGCCGAGCAGGCCTCGCGCGAAGCCAATGCCGCGGCGATTGGTCCCGAGGTGGCCGCGGCCGTGTACGGCTTGAATGTGCTGGAGCCGCGCGCCGAGGATGTGGCTGGCAACGTTACGCGCTTCCTGGTCATTGGACGGCACATGGGCGAGCGCACCGGGCGGGACCGGATGGGCATGCTGTTCTCGATCAAGGATCGGGTCGGCGTGCTGCGTGATGTCTTGGCGCTGTTTGCCAGCGCTGGCATCAACCTGACCAAGATTGAGTCGCGGCCGTCGAAGCGCCGCGTCTGGGACTACTTGTTCTTCGTGGATCTGGACGCGCATCCGGAGGAGCCAGGCATGGCCCAGGTGCTCAACGACCTGCAGGAGCTCACGGTCTTCGTGAAGGTGCTCGGCGCTTGGCGCCGAACCGATTAGGGTAGCCCTTTGTCATTCCGAGCGACGCGAGGAATCCGCAGCCGAGGTGGCGGATGTCTCACTCCGTTCGACATGACAAAAAACAACCCCTTGAGTCGCCAGCCGCTCGATATCAGCCAGGCTGTAGCCGAACTCCGCCAAGATCTCGGCCGAGTGCTGGCCCAGAAGGGGAGCCGCGGCCTGCATTTTCACCGGCGTGCGGCTTAGGCGCATGGGCGAGCCCAAGACGCGGGTGGGACCGAGCTTGGGATGCGGAAGGTCCACGAAGTAGTCGCGGGCTACCAGGTGAGGGTCGGAGAAGACCTGGGCGTAATTCTGGAGCGTGCCGCAGGGGACACCGGCATGCTGCAGGCGCTCGACCCAGTAGGCTGACGGCTTTCCCGTCGTGACCTCTTCGATGAGCCCGATCAGCTCCTCGCGGTGTTGCAGGCGGGCGTAGCTCTGTGTGAAGCGCTCATCGCTTTCCAGGTGCTGCAGGCCCGTCACTTCGCAGAACGACGTCCAGTTCCGGGGCGAGGTCGCGCCTACCGTGAAGTAGCCGTCCTCGCTCCGAATGGCCTGATACGGCGCTGACGAGCGGTGAGCTGAGCCAAGTGGTTCCGGGATCTCGCCGGTGGCGAAATACTGGCCAGCCTCCCAGATAGCCAGCGACACGCCGGATTCGAATAGACAAACGTCGATGAACTGCCCCTGACCGTCCTTCTGGCGCGCGTTCAACGCCGCCAGCGCGGCAGTTGCGCCGTACAGCGCGCACACCAGGTCCGTGATTGGCACGCCGACTTTGACGGGTTTGCCGTCGGGCTCGCCAGTGATGCTCATGAGCCCGCTCATGCCCTGGGCCATGATATCCAGCCCCGGCAGCTGGCTGTAGGGGCCGTCCTGGCCCCAGCCCGATGCGGCGACGTAGATCAGCCCGGGATTGTCGGCCGCCAGCCGCGGATAGTCCAGCTCGAGGTCGGCCATCGTGCCCGGCCGCATGTTCTCGACGATGATGTCGGCCTGCTTAGCCAGCCGGCGAAAGACCTCCTTGCCCTCGGTTGCCTTGAGGTTCAGGGCCAGGCTGCGCTTGTTTCGGTTGAAGCGCACGAAGGGCGAGCTCTCGCCGTCGATGAACGGACCGTTGTGGCGCACCAGGTCGCCGCCCTCGGGATTCTCGATCTTGATCACGTCGGCGCCCAGGTCGGCCAGCTGCATGGTGCAGAACGGGCCGGCCATGTAGTTGCAGACTTCGAGGACGCGGATGCCTTGTAGCGGGGCCCCCGCCGAGTTCATCGAGGCGGGGTGATCTAGGGGAGCGCCTGGCACAGCTCCTCCA
>DATGVV010000345.1:0-15885 GCA_035299885.1 Chloroflexota bacterium
GCTGGGCATTCCCGAGTTCCGGCTGTCACGCGACGTGATTGAGTTCGACGTGGACCAGGTGAAGGCGCTGGGCGTGGACATCCGCTACAACACGCCGATCGGCAAGAACATCACCATGGACGACCTGCTGGCGGAATACGACCGCATCGTGCTGGCGGCCGGCTGTTACATTGGCCTGCGGGCCAAGATGCCCGGCGAGGACCTCATTGGCTCCTGGGAGGGCATCAGCTTCCTGGAGCGCGTCAACCTGTACAAGCCGACCGACATCGGCAAGCACGTGGTCACCATCGGCGGCGGCTACACCGCGATGGACTGCTCGCGATCCGTGCTGCGCCTCGGCGCCGAGAGCTCGACGGTGATATACCGCCGCACCCAGAAGGAGATGCTGGTGGACGACATCGAGCGCGGCGACACCATGGAGGAGGGCGTCCACTTCGAGTTCCTGGTCTCGCCGCTGGAGATCCTGGGCGACGAGAACGGCCATGTCAAGGGCATCAAGTGCGTGCACAACCGCCTGGGCGAGCCCGATGCCTCAGGCCGGCGTGCGCCTGTGCCGGTTGAGGGCAGCGAGTTCGTGATCGATTGCGACATGGTCATTGGGGCCCTCGGTCAAGCGCCGCTGAACGACTTCGTGCCCGAGCACCTCGGCATCGAGCTGAACCGGGGCGCCGTGAAAGTGGGCGAGAATTACCGCACCAGCAATCCGAGCATCTACGCCGCGGGCGACTACGTGACCGGCCCGAAGACCATCATCGAGGCCATCAGCCACGGCCGGAAGGCCGCGCGCTACGTCTACGAGGACCTCACCGGGCAGGAGATGCCGGCCGGCAAGCCGACGATCACCACACTGCCCATCCCCTTCCAGCGCGAGCTAGGGTACGACACCATCCCTCACGAGCGGGTGCCGGCGCTGCCTGTGCAGGAGCGCGTCAAGGACTTCAAACTGGAGTGGGAAGAGGGCTACAGCAAGCAGCAGGCGTACACCCAGGCCGTGCGCTGCTACCAGTGCCAAATGAATATCTTCATCGACGGGCCGAAGTGCATCCTGTGCGGCGGCTGCGTGGACATCTGCCCCTACAGCTGCATCAGCATGGTCCCGCTGGAGAACACCGAGGCGGATGCTCTGACGGAGCCGGCGCTGGCCGAGGCCCAGGGCTGGGAGAAGGGCGCCACGATGCTGATCGACGAGACCAGCTGCATTCGCTGCGGCCTGTGCATCAACCGCTGCCCGACGCACTGCATCTCGATGGGCCGCTTCGAGCTGGAATACGCCACCCCCGCCGGCGGCGGCAAGGACCTCTACTAGGCGGACAGGGGCCAACTGGACGAGCCGCGGCTGTATGAGTCGCAGCGCGAGTGGGAGGCGTGGCTGCATGAGCACCACGCCTCGTCGGCCGGCGTGTCCCTCCAAATCGCGAAGAAAGGCTCCGGCGCCACGTCAGTGTCGTACGCCGAAGCGCTGGAGGTCGCGCTCTGCTACGGCTGGATCGACGGCCAGAAGCTTCCATTGGATGGTCGCTTCTGGCTGCAGCGCTTCACCCCGCGCCGGCCCAAGAGCGTGTGGTCCAGGATCAACACCCAGAAGGCAGAGGCGCTTATCGCTCAGGGCAAGATGCAGCCGGCCGGCCTCAAACAAGTGGAAGCGGCCAAAGCCGATGGCCGGTGGGCGGCGGCCTACGCCTCGCAACGCAGCGCAGCGCCACCGGACGATTTCCTGGCCGAACTCGACAAGAACCCTCGGGCCAAGGCGTTCTTTGCCACGCTCAACAGCGTCAACCGCTACGCCATCTACTACCGCATTCAATCCGCTAAGAAGCCCGAGACGCGCGACGCGCGCATCGCCAAATTCGTAGCCATGCTGGCGGATCACCAGACGCTCCACTGAACGGAGTCGCTAGGCGCTAGTAAGCTGCGGGTATCGCCTGCGAATCCTCCAGAAAGACTGAGCGCAGAGCACTGGCCGAGAGGACGCATGCGACTCGTAGCACGCCCGAGCCGGTGTTTAGGAAGCTGTGCACCGTGCCTTCCGGAATGTGCATGGTTGCGCCGGCCCCAACGTGGCTCACCTGTTCGCCCAGCAGAGTCTCGGCTTCGCCTTCGAGAACGGTGATGATCTCGTCGCCCAGCTCATGCTTGTGCCGGGGGACGCCATACCCGGGCTCGAAGCTCTGATAGAACATGGTCAGGCCCGGGCCGGGCTGCTCACCATCATTGGCGATGCCGCCGGTGATGAACTGCCATCGCACGCCGGGGCGAGTCTGGGTCCAGGGTTGCTGTGCATGCTTGACGATGGGCATGCGCAGAGTATGTCATTCTGGGCGGCAGGCAAGAATCTTCAGCTCGCGCCGAGAAGATGCTTCGCTGCGCTCAGCATGACAGCGATAGTTAAGCATGCCCCGCGGCCGGTTCGCGCCCTCACCCAGCGGCGATCTGCACCTTGGTGGCGCTCGCACGGCACTGGTGGCTTGGCTTGCGGCGAGGCGCGACGGCGGAAGCTTCATGCTTCGGATTGAGGACATCGATCGGCCGCGGGTCGTGCCCGGTGTGGAAGAGCGCATGCTTGAGGACCTGCTCTGGCTGGGGCTGGATTGGGACGGCGAGCCGATTCGGCAGAGCGATCGGCTCCCGCTCTACGACCAGGCGCTGGGGCGGCTCGGACAGCGGGGGCTGCTGTACCCCTGCTTCTGTTCACGAGCAGACGTCGCCCAAGCGGCCAGCGCGCCGCATGGTCCGGTTCTGGCCTACCCGGGAACGTGCCGCGACCTCAGCTCGACGGAGGTGGAGCAGCGAATCGCCGCTGGCCGAAGGCCGGCGCTGCGCTTCCGCGCGCCGGATCGCGAGCTGTGCTTCGAGGATGCCGTCCATGGGCGCGTGTGCGGACGCTCGGACGATTTCGTGGTGCGGCGCTCGGACGGACTGCACGCCTACCAGCTGGCAGTGGTGGTGGACGACATCGACATGGCCATCGAAGAGATCGCGCGCGGCGACGATCTGCTGGATTCGACGCCGCGCCAGCTGCTGCTGTATGAGGCGCTTGGGGCGACGGCGCCGCGCTTTGCGCACGTGCCACTGGTGCTTGGGCCGGACGGCCAGCGGCTGGCTAAGCGGCACGGCTCGATCAGCGTGCGCGCCTTCCGGGAGGCGGGCATGCCGGCCTCACGGCTGGTCGGGCGGTTAGCGGCGACGCTCGGATTGTGCTCGCCCGGCGACGACGTTTGGCCTCGCGATCTCGTGAGTGCTTTCAGCTTTGAGCGCCTGCCGCGAGAGCCGGCTAGTGTGGGTTCTGGGTTCCTGGTTCCCTCACCCTAGCGCAGGCGTTCGGCCACCCAGTCGGCGACCAGCGGGCGGTAGGCGTAGGGGAAGTTATTGGCAATGTGGTTGCCTTCCGGATACATCTCCAGGCGCTTGTCCGGGGAGGAAACCTCAGCGTAGAGGCGCTCGGCTTGCTGGTAGGGGATGAGGCGGTCCTGCTTGCCGAACACGAGCAGAAAGGCCATACGGATGAGGCGGGCGCAGTCCTTCAGGGTAAGCTCGGCCGCCTTAGCGTACGCAGCCTCGAGCGTCGGTGAAAAGCTGCGCGTCTGGAAGGCTTGTTGTGTCTGCGGGGGCGTATTGTGGAAGTTCTCGGCCATGTCGTACGGGCCGCCCATGGCCACCGCGCAGAGCAAGCGCTGCTCGTAAGCGGCGGCGCGCGACGCGTAGTAGCCGCCGAGGCTGACGCCGGCGCAGGCGACGCGGCTCGCGTCCACGTCGGAGCGGCCCTGGAGCCAGTCGACCACGGCTGTGACCACCTTCTCGAAGGCAGGCTCGATGGGCAGCTCGAACTCGCTCTCACCCTGGCCGGGACCATCGAAGGCCAGCGTTGCTACGCCGCGGCGATGGAACAGTGGTTCAAAAGTGCTGAACTCCTCCTTCACCGAGTCGAGGCCTGCCAGCAGCAGAACGAGGGGCGGCCGCTGGACGCCGGCGGGCTTGCGGAGATTGCCTGGAAGCTGACGGCCGGCATAAGGGATGAGCACCCGCTCGGCGGGCGGATCGAGCAGCGGCGCGGCTTTGAGATAGTTCTCGACCGTGGCTTTGCTGGCCGCGCGGAGCTGCTCGCCTTCTTCGAAGAAGATGAACTTGGCGAAATGGTGGCAGATAGCGGCCCGCAGATAGGCTTCGCCGGCGCTGATGGTGCTCAGAGCCTCACGCCCGAGCTGCTCGTGATAGGCGGCAGTCTTCTGCCACTCGGCGCACCAGTCCTCCCAGCGCTCGATACGAGCCAGGGTGCGCTGGAAATCGTTGTAGTCGACGCCGTTGGCGATCAGCCGCGGCGCCCAATGGGCGACGGCGGCTTGGACGCGCGGATCAGACGACGCTGGCATCAGAAGAGCTGGCTCGAGGCCAGCTTAGCGCCCTCCGCCAGCGATTCCAGCTTGCTCCAGACGACGGAAGGCACGACATTCCCTCCGCTGGCGAACGTCCCAAAACCGCAGTCGGAGCCGGCCATTAGGTTGTCCGGCCCCACCAGCCGCGCCAGGCGCACGATCCGCTCGGCCACGAGCTCAGGGTGCTCGACGTAGTTCGTGCAGGAATCGATCACGCCAGGAATGAGGACCATGCCACCCGGCAGCTTCACTTGTTCAAAGATCCGCCACTCATGCTCGTGGCGTGGATTGCTGGCCTCAATTGACAGAGCTCCCACCTGCGCTTCCAGCAGGATGTCGATAATGGACCGCAGCGGGATGTCCTCATCGTGAGGCCCAGGGTAGTTGCCCCAGCACACGTGCAGCCGGAGCTGGTCTTTGGGCAAGCCCGCCGTTGCCCGGTTGATGGCTTCGATGTGCAGCGCCACGATCCGCTGGAATTCTTGCTCGGTGACGTCCGAGAACTTCATGTGGCGTTCCATCGCCAGATCCGGGGCATCGAGCTGGACGGTCAGGCCCGCTTCGGTGATCGCCCGGTACTCCACGCTCATGCCGTCGGCGATGGCGAATACAAAATCGCGATACGACGGGTAGTAGCCCTCGCCGAAGATCGTGGCGACCGTTCCCGGTGAAACTGACGTCAGGAAGGCATCCGTCGGCTGCGAGCGGGCGATGGCGGCCTTGAAGTTATCGACATCGCGCTCGATCAGCTCCGCGCCCGTGTAGCCGATCGGGCCGTCGCAGGCGGGATACTCGGCGAAGAGCTGCATCGCGCCCGAGGGCGTGCCGAAGTCCGGATGGTGGCGGCGGTCCAGGTTGCCGCCGTGCCGGCCCACGTGGTCCCCCGTGGGCGAAGCGCCGCGCGGGCCCATCCGCCCGAAACCGCTTAGGCGGTCCTTGGCATAAACATTGAAGGCGATACGGCTGTGCTCGCCGTCGCTGACCGCGTCCACGCCGCAGTCCACCTGCTTGGCCACAACCTCGAACACGGCCTCGCGCACCGCGGCATCCAGCTCGCCTTGGGCCACGGTTTTGCCCTGGTGCCGGTCCAGCATTAAGGTGCGCAAAGGCTCCGGCCTAGGCAGGCTGCCGGTGTGCGTCGTCAGGATCCGTCCGTCACTGCGCCTCACGCCGATAGCCGCCTACTTAGGTGTGCCGACGGGGCCGCCGGGGATCTGCTCCTTGGTCATGCCGACCCACTTACCTTTCATCTGCCCAAAGGGGAATGTCCGCAGTTGCTGGGCCGTCCGGACCCAACCAGCGGGCACATCTTTGAAGGTCTCGAGGATCTGCTCGTCGACGCTGTCACCCTTCTTGACCATCTTCGCGATGTACACGTTCTCCACGACGTCGTGGTCCTGGTCGAGCTTTAGGGGGCCCTTGATGGTCTCGGTGTTGATGCCGTACAGGGCGTTCATAAACGCCTGCTTGTCTTCAACGTTGCCACTGACCTTCTGGATGGCCGCGACAATCATCTGGGCCGCCGAATAGCTGTGGGCGACAGCGGGCCCCACCAGGCGGTCAGGATACTTGGCGCTCCAGGCCTTGATGAAGTCCTGGTTGAGCTTGCTGTCGAAGGCCCGGCTGTAGACGTTGGAGCTGATGATGCCTTCGGCCTTGTCCTTGAGCTGGGGCAGATTGGAGGCATCGGTGATGCCATTGATGGAGTCAATCACGACCGGCTTCTTGGCGCCCGAGTAGCTGGCGAGCGCCTGCCCCATGCGCAGGCCGTCGATGCCGGTTTCGAAAGCGAACAGCACGTCGGCGCTGGGATCGATCTGACTGATGTAGGGGCCAAAATCGGGCGTGCCGAAGGCCGGGTGCTGCTCCTGGATGATGGTTCCGCCGCGGCTGATGAAGGCGCTGGCGAACACGTCGGAGGCCTCAATCCCGCCGGCGTTGTCGATGGAGATCATGGAGGCCTTCTTGTAGCCCTGCCTCACGGCCCAGTCCACCACGGGATCCGTCACCTGCGTATTGCTGTCGCTGGTCCGCACCAGCCAGGGGCTCTTGTACTTGTCATCGACCAAGAGGTTCTGAGCCACACAGCCATTGGCGACGACGGTCGGCATCTGGACCTCTTTGATGTACGGCGTCGCGGCGTAGCACTCGGCGGTCACGATGAGGCCGCTGATCAGATTGACCTTGTCGCTCTCCACCAGCTGCTTGGCCTTGGTCAGGGCCACGTCCGCCTTGAGCTGGGTGTCGGCGATGACGACCTGGATGGGCCGGCTTGCCACGGTGTTGTTGATCGACGACAGGTAGAAGTTGAAGCCGTCGATGTTGTCCTTCGCGGTGTTGGCCAGGACTCCCGTGACGTCCTCGATGAGCCCGATCTTGATCGGCTGGCCGGCAGCGGCGGCGCTGGCGGCAGGCTTGGCCGCCGCGCTAGCGCTGAGGGCAGGCTGGCCACTAGCGCTGGCGCTGGCAGCGGGCTTGGCACTCGCGCTGGCGGCTGGCTTGGATGCCGCAACACTCGGCGGCGCTGCCGAGCTGGCTGGCGGCGATGTGCCGCCACAGCCCACCAGGAAGATGATTAGCCCCGCCGCCAGGTACGTTTCTCTTTTCACCGCTCGTCTCCTCCTTTTCTTACTCAGGCACCACTGCTATGGCATGGACCTCCAGCTTGAGCCGCGGATCCGTCGCCATGCGGACGACTTCCACGGTGGTGCTGGTAGGCCGGTGCTCGCCGAAGTACTGTCCCAGGACGCCGTTGATGGCGTCCTGGTTTTCGGCCATGTCGCGGATGTAGCGGGTCACCATCACCACGTCCTGGAGCGTGCCGCCGGCCGCGGCGAGCACGGATTTCAGGTTCTCCATGGTAAGGCGCGCCTGTTCGGCAGGATCCTCAGGGATGCGGTCGAAATCCCCAGGGACGTGCGGGTGCTGGTGATAGACCGGCGCGGCGGTCACGCCAGACACGAACACGGTCTTGCCGGAATGGACCTTGATAGCCGGCGTGTAGGGCATGTTGAGGCTGGCATCGCGCTCCGGGGTATGGATTGGCTCGATGCGGCCAGCCATAGGCCAATAGAGTACACTCGCTGCCAGATCAGCAACCAGGGAGACCAAAAATGCGCCGCTTCTTAGGATTTATTGCCGCCGTCGGCTTGCTGAGCGCCGCTTGTGGCGGGACCGCCTCGCCGGCATCGACTGGCAGCCCAGGCACCTCGGCGGCGGCCACATCGGGAGCCGCCGCTGGCAAGCCCGCTGGCAAGGAAATCGTGGTCGCAAGCTCGATGGCCCTGACCGGCGGTTTTGCAGACGTGGGCAAGGAGTACGACAAGACCTACCGGCACTACTTCGACGAGCTGAACAAGAACGGCGGGCTTCTGGGCCGGCCCGTCAAGCTGGTTCTCAACGACGACGAGAGCGATCCCAAGAAAGCCGCCTCGCTGTACGAGAAGTACATCACCTCGGACAAAGCCGACCTGCTCATCGGTCCGTATCCGACGCCCATTCTGGCGGCGGTTATCCCCATCACCGAGCGCGAGAAGATGGTCCTGGTGCAGGCCGGCACGGCCTCAGCCTCACTGCTGCAGGGCCACAACAACAAGTACACCTTCCTGGGCTTCACCTTCCTCGATCGTGATTACGCCAAACCCTGGATGGACTGGATCAAGACCTTGCCTGCCGATCAGCAGCCCAAGACCATGGCCATCTTCACCCTCAACAACCCGTTCACCATCGGCGTCCAGAAGGGCCTCGCCGACCTGGCCAAGCAAGCCAACATCAACGTGGCCGTGAACGAGGTGTACGACGCCAACGCCAGCGACTTCACGGCGCTGGTGCAGAAGGCCAAAACGGCCAATGCCGACGCCGTGGCGCTGCTGTCCTACTATCCGGATTCGGTCCAGATCGTGAAGACCATGGCCGAGCAGAAGCTGAAGCCGAAGACCTGGTACAACGCCATCTCGTCCACCGTCCCGACCTGGTCGAGCGACCTGAAGGACCTGGGCGACGGCACGGTGACACCGGTGCAGGTCTGGCACACGCAGAAGACGGCGGGCGTCCAGCAGCTGTACGACTGGTCAAAGACTGAGTTCAAGACCGATTTCATTCCGTTCCACGTGGGCTCCGCTCAGACGGTCGCCGAGGTGCTCACGGCCGGCGTGAAGGGCTGCGGCAAGATCGACCAGGACTGCATCGCCGAATGGCTGCGTCAGAACCCGGTGCCCACAGTGTCGGGCCAGCTGAAGTACGACTCGGAGGGCATCCCGCAGTACTCGGCCATCCTGGTGCAGACGCAGAAGGGTAAGGACTTGGCCATCTACCCGCCCGAAGTAGCGGACGGAAAGGCGGTCTACCCGGCCTAACGGTTCATTGTCATCCTGAGGAGCGCAGCGACGAAGGACCGTCCTCGTCCGCTGCGGTGGAAGGTCCTTCGGCCTTAGGCCGCAGGATGACAAACGTCTTCCAAACACTGCTCAGCGGGCTGCTGTCGGGCGGCGTCTATGCGCTGCCGGCAGTGGGGCTGTCGCTGATCTGGGGCGTGATGAAGATTGTCAACATCGCGCATGGCGTGCTGGCTCTGCTGGGCAGCTATTTGGCGCTGACGCTGTTTCGCGCGCTGGGCATCGACCCGCTGCTGGCCGCGGTGCTGATGCTGCCGGTCTTTTTCCTCATTGGGCTGATCGTCCAGCACACGCTGGTGCGGCCGGTCATCAATCAGCCGGAGATCAGCTCGCTGATGATCCTGTTCGCGTTCACCATCGTGCTCGAAAACGTCATCACGCGCGTTTGGACGGGCGACTTTCGCGCCATGACGCCGGCCTACTCAGGCATGTCGCTGGACTTTGCGGGCGCCAATCTCAGCGTGGTGCGAACCATCACTTTTGGGCTGGCGGTCGTGGCCGTGTTCGGGCTTGACGCCCTGCTGGCGCGGACGTACATCGGCAAAGCCATCCGGGCAACCGCGCAAAACCAGACGGCGGCCATGCTGGCCGGCATCGACACCGATCGTGTGGCGCTGATCGCCTTCGGCATCGGCACGGCCCTGGCCGGGGTCGCCGGCGTGGCGCTGGGGCTGATCTACTCGTTCCATCCCAGCGTGCACATCCTGTGGGTGGTCAAGTCCTTTCTGGTGACGGTGCTTGGGGGCGTGGGCAACATCCGCGGCGCCTTCGCCGCGGGGCTGCTCCTGGGGGTGGCCGAGAGCTTTCTGGGGACGTACGTGTCCTTCCGCTGGGTGGACTTCTTCATCTATGGCCTGCTGCTGCTGGTGCTGCTGGTCCGTCCCCAAGGTCTCCTCCGCGGGGCGGCATCCGCATGAGCAAGACCGTTCCTCTGCCATCGCAATGGGAGAGGCTAGCTGAGGGCACTCAGCGGCTCCGGCCATTCGGAGCCTGGCTCGTACTCCTCACCCTGCTGATCGTCTTTCCGCTGCTGCAGCCACCGCTGTTCTACATGCGGCTGGTCGGGACCATCCTGCTGTTCGTGGTTCTGGCGCAGAGCTGGAACATCATTGGCGGCTACACCGGCTACATCTCCTTCGGGCACGTAACTTTCTTCGGCATCGGCGCCTACGTGGCGGCGCTGCTGTTCCGTTCGGCGGGCTGGCCACCCTATGCGGCGGCGCTGCCGGCCGGCCTGGCCGCGGCCTTGTTCGCTCTGCTGATCGGTTTCCCGACGCTGCGGCTGCGCGGCCCCTACTTCGCCATCGCCACCTTGGCGCTGTCGCTCATCGTCCAGGTGGCTCTGGCCAACCTGCCCTTCACCGGCAGCGGCGAGGGCATCGTGGTCCGCGGCGGCATGCCGTTCACACGGGTCGCGCTGGAGCAGGCCTTCTACTTCTGCTACCTGGCGCTGGCTGGGCTGACGGTGGGCGCCGTCATCTGGATGGAGCGATCCAAGTTCGGCTATGGACTGCGCGCCATTCGCGACGACCAGGATGTGGCGCTGAGCGTGGGCGTGAGCGCCATCAGGCTCAAGCTGGCGGCCTTTGCGCTGTCCAGCTTCTTCGCCGGAATGGCGGGCAGCGTGTATGCCCACCAGGCGGCCTACGTGTCCGCGCCTGACGTCTTCACGCTGGACATCTCGATCAAGTCCCTGGTGTACGCGGTCGTCGGCGGCACCAGCACCGTGCTGGGCCCAGTTATCGGCTCAGTGCTGATGGAGCTGCTGAACATCGGACTGACGACCTCCGCGCTGGGCCAAATCCGGATCGATCACATCGTCTTCGGGGTGCTGCTGGCGATCGTGGTGCTGGCCGCGCCGCGCGGCATCATGGGTGCATTGCAGTCCCTCTCCCACATTCGCCGTCCGCGCAGGACTGGGAGAGGCTAGGTGAGGGCACCTGGGGTGGGGCCAATGCTGGCGGCCAAAGGGCTGACCAAGCGCTTCGGTGGCCTGGTCGCCGTGAACGAGCTTGACCTGGAGGTGCGCCAGGGCGAGATCGTGGGCCTGATCGGCCCTAACGGCTCGGGCAAGACGACCTTATTCAACCTCATCGCTGGCTTCTATCGGCCCGACGGTGGCAGCCTGTCCTTCGAGGGGCAGGACATCGCCGGCTGGACGCCCGACCAGGTGTGCCGGCGCGGCATCGGCCGCACGTTCCAGCTGTCGCGGCCCTTTCACGGGTTGGACGTGGCGCACAACCTGGTGGTAGCCGTGCTGTACGGCAATGCCGGGATCGGCAGCGTGCGGGCGGCGGAAGCCGAAGCCGAGCGGCTGCTGGATTACCTCGATCTGGGCAAGCTCTCCCGCCAGCCGGTGAGCCGGCTGACGCTGGCGCAGCGCAAGCGGCTGGAGATCGGCCGCGCCCTGGCCACGCGGCCCAAGCTGCTGCTGCTGGACGAGAGCATGGCCGGCCTGAACGCTACCGAGGTAGCCGGCGCGATCGAGCTGCTGCGGCGCCTGCGGCAAGACCTGGGACTGACGCTGATCATCGTCGAGCACCTGATGCAGATCATCATGGGCCTCTCGGAGCGCATCGTCGTGCTGGACGCGGGACTCAAGATCGCTGAGGGCAAGCCGGAACACGTGGCCCACGACCCGCACGTTATCGAGGCCTACCTGGGGACCAAATATGCTCCTGCAGGTGCGTGACCTGTGCGTCGCCTATGGCGACCTGCAGGCCTTGTGGGACGTCTCGCTCGAGGTGCGCGAAGGCGAGCTGGTCACCGTCATCGGCTCGAATGGCGCCGGCAAGACCACGCTGCTGAAGACGCTCGCGGGGCTGCAGCGCTGCCTATCAGGCGAGATCCTGTACGGCGGCCAGCCGATCGAACGATTGCCCGCCTACGCCATCTGCCAGCAACACGTGGCTTTGGTGCCAGAAGGCGGCCAGCTGTTCCCCGACATGACCGTGCGCGAGAACCTGGAGGTTGGCTCCTACCTGGCACGCGCGCGAGCTGCCGCCGGCCGGAATATCGAGCGCGCGTTTGAGATCTTCCCACGGCTCAAGGAGCGCCAGCGGCAGGCGGCGGGCTCGCTGTCCGGCGGCGAGCGGCAGATGCTGGCGATCGCCCGGGCGCTCATGTCGGAACCGCGGCTGCTGATGCTTGATGAGCCCTCCTTGGGCCTGGCGCCGGTGACGCTCGAGCATATCTTCGAGGTGTTGGGCGAGCTGCGCCAGTCCGGCTTGACCATCCTGCTGGTGGAACAGAGCGTGCAGCACGCCCTCGAGCTGGCGGACCGAGCTTACGTCCTGGAAGGCGGGCGCGTGGTGCGCGGCGCGCCAGCGGCCGAGCTGCGGCAGGATCCGGAGATCCGGCGTCACTTCCTGGGGCTGTAACATCAGCCACATGGCTCGCCTCGGAAGTGTCCTCCTCGCCGGCCCCGACTTTCAGGCCTCGCTCAAGCACGTCCAGCTCGCGGATGAGCTGGGCTACGACAGCGTGTGGGTGACGAACAACGTCACCCGCGAGGCTTTCGTCCTGCTGACGGCCTACGCCTGTGCCACCAAGCACATCGGCGTGGGCACCGATATCGTGCAGATCTACACCCGGCATCCAGTGGTTATGGCGCAGCAGGCGCTGAGTCTGAACGATATTTCAGGCGGGCGCTTCCGGCTCGGGCTCGGCGTGAGCCACGCCCCCAACATCGAAGGCGCCATGGGCCTGCAGATGGGCAAGCCGCTGGAGGTGATGCGCGAGTACGTGAGCATCATCCGGCAGGCCTTCGCCGGCCCCGTGAAGCACGAGGGGCAGCACTTCCGCGTGACGTGGGAGTACACCATGCCGCGCAAGCCGCCGCCAATCTACATCGCGGCCCTCAACCCGCGCATGCTGGAGCTCGCCGGCGAGATCGCCGACGGCGTGCTGCTGTGGCTGCCCACGCCCGAATACGTGCGCGACACCGTGGTGCCGCGCGTCAAAGCCGGCCGCGATCGCGCCGGCAAGTCGTGGGAGGGCTTCGAGATCATCTGCCCAGTCCCGGCAGCCATCGTCGACGATGCGGATGCCGGCTGGCAGAGCTTCCGGACAGAGCTGGTCCGCTACTCGAGCCTGCCCTTCTACCAGAAGGAGTTCCGAAACGCCGGCTACGGCGAGGAGGTGGACGCCTTCCAGCGCGACCGCGATCGCGGCGACCCCGCCGCGGCAGTGCCGATGCGCCTGGCCCAAGCGCTAGGCATCGTCGGCTCCGCCTCGGACGTCCGCGGCTTCACCCAGCGCTTCACCGACGCCGGCGTCACACTGCCTCTCATCCGTCCCGTGCACGGCCCGGCTATTGAGGCCACTATCAAGGGAGCGATCGGCAGCTAGAAGGTTTGCAGTCCCAATAGCTTCCGGGCGTTCGTTTCGAAAATCGCCTGTCAGGCCACGCCTGGCCGCTAGCGGCCGGCAACGTGCAGCTCCCAGGGGAGCCCGTCGACGCACTCGTGCCCCTCGGGCGTGACGATGAAGGTATGGCCGAAGAACATGCCGAGCGAGCCATCGGCGGTCACCGGGTTGGGCTCGACCACCAGAGTCATGCCGGGCTGGAGGGCGATGTCGTCCTCCACGTGGTCCACGAAGATGTGCGGCTCGGAGCTGGTCATGTCGATGCCGTGCACCAGGATTGGCCGCGACTGGGCGCCCTGGCCGCGGAAGAAGCTGCCCGCCTCGCTCATGCGGCTGATCTTGTTGCCCGGCCGGACCTCGGCCACGATACGCTCGAAGCCCGGCAGCACGACCTCGTCGAAGAAGCGCCGGACCTCGGGCAGCGGCTCGCCCACGCACACCGGTGAGCCAATCTGGGCGGTGTAGCCGCGGTAGCCGGCGGCCAGCTCCATGACCACGTAGTCGCCCTGCTGCAGCAAGCGGCCCGATGGCCGTGGGTTGCCGAAGATCATGGCCGGGTTGGACATCGAGCTGGAGGCGATGATCAGGAAGTCCACCCGGCCACCCTCCTCCAGGATGGCGCTGGCCGCGGCCGCCTCGAGCTGCCACTCCGTCACTCCGGGGCGGGCGCGCGCGATCAGGGCCTCCATAGCGCGCTGGCAGAGCTGGCCAGCCTTGCGGATGCAGGCGAGCTCCTCCTCGCTGTGCACCATCAGTAGCTCGTGCATGATACCTTTGGTCAACACCAGCTCGGCCTCGGGCAGCCCTTCGCGCAAGGCGTTGTACTGGTTGACCGGCAGATAGTCGCCGAAGCGCGGGTCGATCTCGATCAGGCCGATGCGGCCGCGCTCCAAACCCAGCTCCTTGACGCGCTCGACGATGACCTCGCCGAAGCGGCCGCCGCGGCTGTGGCGGACGTCAGTCAGCGCGGCGGCGACCTCGCGCCGGACAGCTTCGATGTGCGTACCGCCCATCGAGTAGACCAGCGTCGGTTCACCCTCCAGCGGCACGACCACGTAGTTGGCCACGGCGTGCCACTCCCAGTGGCCGGTGAGCCACATCATGCCGCCGCCGAAGCTCCAATGGTTGGGGCCGCCGGGGACGATGGCCACGTCCAGGTTCAAGTCGCGCATCTTGTGACGCAGCGCGGCGTAGCGGCGGGCGTACTCGGCCGGCGAAAACTGCTCGTAGACGGCGTCGCGGTAGTAGGGCGTGCCGCGCATGGTGGTGAACGGCAGGTGCTCGTCGATGCGATAGCGGAGCTGATCCCACGGCAAAGCGCCGCTGCGCGGCCGGTCCACAGTCGCCAACGGCTCAGTCCTTGCAGCTGCCGATGGTGGTGGGACCGCCGGCGGCGGTCAGTGCCTCGTTACCGAGCTTCTCATCGACCACTTGCTCGAACGTGGGCTTTTTGCCGGCGTCGATGTCCCCGTTGGCGACTGAGTTCTGAATGGACCACTCGGTACGCTCCCGGTTGAACCCGGCGTTGACGGACCAGATGCAGCCCTTGGTCAGCGACTCATAGGCGAACTCGACGCCCTCGCGCGGCTTCTCCGTAGCCTGGACCATGACGGGGATGACCTTGTCCCGCTGCTGGTAGATGGCACGGTTGGCCTCGATCAGCGATGCGGCAGTGTCCACCACGAGCTTGTGATCGCGGTTGGCGAAGTCATCGGCCACGCCGTAGGCGTTGAAGAAGTACAGCGGCAGCAGCTCCGACAGGTTAACCAGCACGTGCACGCCGGGCTTCTGCTTCTCAGCCAGGTAGACGTCCTCCGGATGCAGGGCAACGCCATCGATCTGGCCGGACACCAGCCCCGGCAAGCGTCCCGCCGTGCCCTGGGAGATGAACTGCGCGTCATTCACGCTCAGCCCGGCGGTCTTGAGCACCTCGCGGCCCATGACCCAGTTGAAGCTGCCAACGCCACCCCCGGCGGCGCTCAGCTTCTTACCTTTGAGGTCGGCGGCGGTCTTGATGTCAGGCCCGACGACGTACTCCTGCGGCGGCCGCGGCGCCATGCCCCACACCTGGTGTGCTTTGATGCCCTGGCCGATGGCCACCTCGTTAAGGCTGCTCATGACGGAGCCGCGTGCAACCGCGGTGATGTTGGTCTGCGACAGGCCGCCCTCGAATTGGACGATATCGGCCTCAATGCAGCGCTTGGCGAAGATGCCCAGCGCGCGGGCGACAAACGGCGGGGTGTGGACCACGTTAGGCGGCGCCACGGACACGCCGAGGGTGATCTTGCGCATCTGGCCATTGCAGGAGGCGTTCGCCTGCGATGGCGCCGCGCCCGCTGAGAACACGACCGGCGACGCGGAGGCGGATGCCGAGGCAGCCGGCTTCGTTTCGGCAGCACCGCTGGCGACCGGCTTGGCAGATGCCGAAGCCGCCACACTGGCAGCCGGCTTCGCCGAGGCGCTGGCCGGCACGGATGCGGGCGGAGCAGTGCCACCACAGCCAGCTAAGAGAACGAGCGCGGGGATAACTCCCGCAAACTTGCGGAGCATCATCAATCTCCTGGATCCCGGGATTGGCGCTGATTCTACTCGCGGGCGCCGGCCAGCGTCCAGGGAGCGATCTTGCGCTCGCCCACGCGCAGCAGCGCAGTAAGCGTGATACCCAGGATGCCGAGCACTACCACCGGCACGAACATCTTGTCCACGCGGTAGGTGCTGGCCGTGCGAACGATCAGATAGCCAATACCGGAAAT
>DATGVV010000346.1:0-13724 GCA_035299885.1 Chloroflexota bacterium
CGGAGCGACGATCTGCAACGCGCGCAACCCGCGCTGCGACCAATGCCCGGGCATGGACGTGTGCGCCGCCTACCCGACCATCCTGTTGGGGCCGCGCATGCTCGCTGAGCGCAAGGCGGGCTATCAGGCTCAGCCGTTCGAGACGACCAACCGCTACTTTCGCGGTCGCGTGGTGGACGCGCTGCGGGAGCGCTCACCGCTGCCGCTGGCCGAGCTTGCCGGCCGCTTTGGCCGTAACGAGCCCGAGTGGCTCGAGCGGCTGCTGACAGGCCTCGAGCGCGACGGCTTGCTGGTGCGGCGGGGCGCCGAGATCAGCCTGCCGTGAAGGCGAGCTGTCAGCTGTCAGCGCGCCCGAAAAAAGGCTTGGACTTCGCGCCTGAGCGCCAGCCAGGTGCGGTCGACGCGCGCCCGCTCGTCCTCCGTTAGCTGGGACCAGACCTTCCCGAGCTCAGGAAAGTAGAAGACGTCCCACACCCAGAACTCGCCTGCCGCGGGCCAGGGCTCCGGCGCCAGCTCGCCCTCAGTGCCGGACGCCGTCCAGGTGGCAAGCAGCCGTCCATCCTCAGCGAGCGCCACAGCCTCCGACCAACGCACGCGGCGGTCCTCGAGACCAGAGGCAAGCCGGCGCAGTCCGGCCTGGCCCTGGCGGCGCGTCAGCAGCGGGTTCCAGCGCTCGCCGAGGGCGGGCACCTCGAGACCCCCATCGGAGGCAATAGCCAGCCCGCCCGAGGAGTAGGCCACGGCTTTGGCGGCGGCGTTGCCCGCCAGATCGGCCGCGGTCTCGGCCACCTCGAGCGCCGGCACTTCAAGAGGATCGAGCGGCAGGCTGGCCAGCAGCCAGCGCAGCTGGGCACGCTTGGCCGGGTTGGAAGTAGCCAGCACGATCGGCCGTGACATTGCGGGAAGAATAGGCCAGTCGGCGCGGCCAAATGTTCTAGAATGGAACTATCGCGAGTAAGCTCAACGCTCCCACCGAGCTGGACCTATACGCCGTCCTGGGCGTGCAACCGGACGCCAGCGACGACGACATCCGCCGCCAGTTCAAACGCCTCGCTAAGGCCTTCCATCCCGATCTCAATCCGGACCCCAGCGCCAGCGCCCGCATGAAGGCCTTGAACGAGGCCTATCGGGTGCTGGGCGATCCCGCCCGCCGCGCTCTGTACGACAACGTCTCGGGGATTAGGCGCTGGGGCGACGAGGACGACTTCGGCGATGGCAACGCGCGCGGGCTGCGCCGCTACGAGCAGGAGCTAGACAACGAGATCTCCGTCCCGGAGATGCTCAGCCGCAAGCGCGCCGCCCGCGAGTTGCTGGTGCGCAAGACCGACTACCGGCTGTACCACGTCTCGTCACTCGACCGTCAGAGCTGGTTCCGGGTGAGTGTCGATACGGGCTGCCATTGCCCGGATGCGCTTGGCGCTGCTGGTCCGTTTGGGTGCAAGCACTGGTACGCCATGGAGACGTTTCGCAACAACGGCGACATGCCGGTTGAGCCTCAGCCGGGCGTAGCCGCCAAAAGATAGCGGCCCGCTCCGGAGAGGTGGAGCAGGCCGCCGCGGGAAAGAAGATTGGCAGTGGTCAGGCGGGCATTGCGGTTGCCCGGGGGCTCGTGATCGCTTCGTCCTTGGGAGCCGGAACACCCAGGAACGTCTGAGCGAACCAGCCGGGCACGATCCGCCGCAGGGACGCGTCGAGGCCGTAATTGAGGCCAGCCGCGGTCACAAAGCAGACAGCGGCCAGCAGGAAGAAGACCTTATCCGTGTACGCGCCGTGCACGAAGGCACCCTTCATGAGGGTGTAGTTGGCGCTCTGCCACATGGAGCCGACGGCCGCTATCGGGGTCAGTAGGCCAACTGCCAACAGGATGCCGAACGCCATCTCGCCGGACAGCGTCAGCCCGGCCCACAGATCGCCGTTGGGCACGACCACGTCCTTGAGAAAGCCTAGATATGCCGCATCGCCGAACCATCCGTAGGGCTGGGCACCCTGCGTGCTAGGAGGGGCGCCGCGGCTGAGAGCGCTCTTGGCCACGGTCAGGTACTGTCCGCCGCCGGGCACCCACACCGTCTGGGCCGTGCCGCGCAGGTGATCCTGGGCATTGTCCAGCCAGCCCCAGCCGACCGCGATCCGGACCAAGACCAGCGCCCATGTCCCCTTATGCCAGCTGTCGTCCTTCGAGCCGTAGGCGATCAGCAGCACGCCGCCCAGAAACAGGATCGGCCAGATAATCGGCGAGGGCATTGGCTTCCAGTAAAAAGCCAGCAGGGCGCCGATAGACGCCATGATCGACCCCAGCCCAACGAGCGGACGCCTGGCCCGAATAGCTGTGATCAGCCCGGCCGCGGCCAGCCCGACGGTCACGATCCAGAGCGCCGCGAAGACGAGGTCTTCGCCCGCTGGACGGACGGCCGTGATGATAGCCAGGCTAACGGCAATCAGGATGAGCCCGGCAACCAGGCAGCGAGCCATGGAACCGGCACTCATCGCAAGATTCATTGCCGACCTCCCCCTTTGGCCTGTACTTGACTGCATGCTACGCGCTTACGCTGCGAGCTGCCACTGCCAACCGTCACCCTTGTGGAGTGACCGGGGTCACACAGCGTTGGTGATGATGGTTGGTAGTTGAATCAGGCGCGTGGAGGCAGTATTGTGGCAGCGCTGTCCATGCCAACCGTGACCCTCCAAACTGTTCCCGGCGCGTCGCGAGGCGACCGTCGCCTGCTGCGGCTCGGCGGAGTTGCTCTGGCCGGGGCCGTATGGGTGCTGGGCATGTTTCCACCACCGCCGCGGATGGGACTAGCCTACGCGTTTCAGTTCAGCGCCGCCATCGCCGCGATGATGCTGGTGGAGCTCACAGCTCCCGGTCGTGAGAGTCCTGTTTGGCGGCGTGCGCTTTGGCTGCTGCTGGAGCTTGGCCTGGCGTTTGCCGTGGTTCGCACCCACCCAAGCCTGACGCGGCTATCACTGATCTACCTGCTGCCGGCGAGCCGTGCGCTGCTTATGTTTGGCACCGGGCTCGGCCTGTCGATCAGCCTGTCGGTGTGGCTGGTCTATGGGACGAACGTGGCGCTGGCCGTGCTGCCCTCTCGGGCGGCAGAGTTCCCGAACTACTTCAGTTTCTTCCTGGCGCCTTACGTTCTGGCCGTCGTCCTGACGGTAGCCCTCATGCGGCAATCAGCCGATCGCGAGCGTTTGCAGGACTTGTACAACGAGCTTCGGGGTGCGCATGAAGAGCTGCAGATGTTGAGCCGCCAGGCCGAGGAGGCCGCCGTCAACCGCGAGCGCAATCGTTTGGCTCGGGAGATCCACGATTCCGTGGCCCACTACTTGACCGTAGTCAATCTTCAGCTGGAGGCGGTCGAAAAGCTCGGCGCCGGCCAGCCGGAATGGGCGGTGCGTGAGGCCAGCCGTGCTCGCCGGCTGACGGTCGAGTGCTTGCAGGAGGTCCGGCGTTCAGTCGCGGCGCTGCGCTCGGCCACGCTCGAGGAGCTGTCGCTGCCGGGCGCGCTCAAGAAGCTGGTCACCGACTTCGGCGACAGCACCGGCATGGACGTCCAGCTGGAAGTGGGTATCCCGGACGACCTGACCCTGCCCGCGGACGCGCGGCTGGCCCTGTACCGCGCCGCGCAGGAAGGCCTGACCAACGTGCACCGGCACGCGCGAGCTCGGAGCGTGCGCATCATCCTGCGGCGCGAGAACGGGCACGTGGAGCTGGCGGTCGAGGATGACGGCGTCGGGCCCGGTACCGGTGAAGGGGGCTTCGGCATCGTGGGCCTGCGCGAGCGGGTCGAACTGGTGGGCGGGCAGCTTGGCTTCGGCCCAGCCCCCAGCGGCGGCAGCCGCCTAGCGGTTAGCGTTCCGGCGACATGAGCGTGTTGGGCGAACGTCTGGCCAACCCTCTCTTTAGCCCTCTCCCAGGGGGAGAGGAAATAAGCATCCTGGTGGTCGACGATCAGAGCTTGCTTCGCGAAGGCCTCAAGACGCTGCTCGAGCTCCATTCCGATCTGCGGGTCGTGGGGGAAGCGGGCAATGGCGACGACGCCGAGCGGCTAGTGGAGCGCTTGCAGCCCAAGATTGTGCTAATGGACCTGCGCATGCCGCGCTGCGACGGGGTGACCGCCACCCGTCGAATCGTCGAGCGCTGGCCCGGCATTCACGTCCTGGTGCTCACCACCTATGACGATGACGAGCTCGTATTCCAGTCCATTGAGGCCGGCGCCTCTGGCTATCTCCTGAAGGACGTTGGCTCGGATGCCCTGGCCGAGGCCATACGAGCGACCAACCGCGGGGACTCGCCGCTGCAGCCCAGCATCGCCCGCAAGGTGCTGCGCCGGCTGCGGTCGAGCGCGCCGACGGTCGAGCCGGTGGTAGAGATCGAGCCGCTCACCAAGCGGGAGATTGACGTCCTGCGCCTGCTGGGCGTCGGCGAGACAAATCGCGAGATTGCCGACACGCTGGCCCTCTCGGAGGGCACTGTCAAGAACTACATCTCGACCATCCTGGCCAAGACGGGCCTGCGCGACCGAACGCAAGCAGCCCTGTACGCCGTGCGACGCGGACTCACGTAAGTCCCGCGGACGGCGAGCTTCATGCCGCGAACGCCTAGTGGGCTGACGTAAGATGTGGGCGTGCCCCTAACGGAGAGTCAGCGGCAGGAGGCGGCGGAGCGGCTGGCGGAGGCGGAGCGAACGCGCTCGCCGATCGACCGGCTGACGGACCTGTATCCGGGGATCGGCGTGGCAGACGCTTACGACATCCAGCTGCGGCAGATCGCGGCCAAGAGGGCGGCGGGAGCCAAGGTCGTCGGCAAGAAGATCGGGCTCACTGGCAAGGCCATCCAGCAGCAGTTCGGGGTGTCGACGCCCGACTATGGGCACTTGATGGACTACTTTCCTATCCCGGACGGCGGCGAGGTCACAGCCAGCGAGCTGATCCAGCCTCGGGTCGAGCCGGAGATCGCCTTCGTGCTGGACAAGCCGCTGCGTGGACCGGGCGTGAACCTGGCCCAAGTTTTGGCCGCGACCCGCTACGTCACGCCGGCGTTTGAGATCATCGACAGCCGCATCAAGGAATGGAAGTTCAAGTACGAGGACACGGT
The DNA here is from genome assembly GCA_035299885.1 of Chloroflexota bacterium. Classification (GTDB taxonomy): domain Bacteria; phylum Chloroflexota; class JAJPGV01; order JAJPGV01; family JAJPGV01; genus DATGVV01. The sequence goes on from DATGVV010000346.1 coordinate 5,099, forward strand.
CGCGGACAACGGTTCGTCGGCTCGGTTCGTGCTGGGCAGCGAGCAGCGTGCGGTCGATGAGCTCGATCTGCGGCTCGTGGGCATGGTGTTCAAGAAGAATGGCGAGGACATCGGCAACTCGGCCGGCGCGGCGTCGCTGGGCAACCCGGCAGCGGCCGTAGCGTGGCTGGCCAATGCCCTGGCCGAGTATGGCATTGGCCTGGAACCCGGCGAGGTGATCCTGCCTGGCGCGCTGACCAAATCGTTCGATGCCGCGCCCGGCGATACGTTCAGCGCATCGTATGACGGCTTGGGGAGTGTGAATGTCCGCTTCGTCTGACGTGAAGGGCCTGGCCAGGCGCCTATTCGAGGCGCAGCACGAGCGCCACCCAATCCCGCTGCTCACGAACGAGCGGGCCATCAGCGAGCGGGAAGCCTACGACATCCAGTGGGCGTTGGTAGAGGAGCACCTGGCCCGCGGCGGCAAGGTGGTTGGCAAGAAGACCGGCCTGACCAGCAAGGCCAAGCAGGTCCAGATGAACACCAGCGAGCCGCTGTACGCCTACTTGATTGACAGGACCATCCTCAATGACGGGGCGCAGATCAAGCGTGCCGACCTCATCCATCCCCGGGTCGAGTGCGAAATCGCCTTCTTCATGGGCCGGCAACTGCACGGTCCAGGCGTCAGTGGCGGTCAGGTCCTGGAGGCTACCAAGCACGTGCTCCCGGCACTTGAGGTCATCGACAGCCGCTACGACAATTTCAAGTTCACGCTGCCGGACGTCGTCGCCGACCAGGCGTCGGCAGCCTACGTGGTGCTTGGCGGCAAGGCGCGCTCTCCCAAAGGGCTGGACCTGCGGCTGCTAGGGATGGTGCTGGAGATCAATGGCGAGCTAGCGGCCACCGGATCGGGGTCGGCGGTGCTCGGCCACCCCGCCGATTCCGTGGCCTGGCTGGTGAACAAGATGGCGGAGATGGGCGCCGGCGGGCTCGAAGAGGGCGATCTGGTGATGGCTGGCGGGTTGGTCGAAGCCTTCCCCGTGGAGCCGGGCGACCACCTGCGCGCCGAATTCGATCATCTGGGGCCCGTCTCACTGAAGTGTGTCTGAGGATGCACGGGTGTAGGGTCTAGGGTGTAGGGTCTGGTTACATGACTAGACCCCAGACCCCAGACCCGAACCCCCATTTCGATACCCTCGCGTCCCATGCTGGGGAGGACGACCCCTCCGGCGCCGTAAGCGAGCCTATCTACCAGACCTCGGCCTTCTTCTTCGACGACATCGCGTCGGCCGGCCGCGTGCTGTCCGATCCATCACAGGGCTACGTTTACGGCCGCAACGGACTGCCGAACCACGCCACGCTGGAGCGCACAATCGCCCAATTGGAGGGAACTGAGTCCGCCTACTGCTGCGGCTCAGGCATGGGCGCCGAGGCCATCGTGTTCCTGGCGCTACTCCAATCCGGCGACGAGGTGCTGGCCACCACCGACCTGTACGGCGGCACGCCGGCGCTGCTGAGCCACCTAGCCGGCCTTGGCATCAGCACGCGCTATGTGGATTCCATGCAGATCGAGAATTTCGAGCTGAGCGATCGAACCAAGCTGGTGTTCGTAGAGACGCTGTCCAATCCGACGCTGCGGCTCTGCCCGCTGGAAAAGGTGGCCCGCCGGGCGCACGATCGTGGCGCCCTGCTGGTGGTGGACAACACCACGCCCACGCCGTACTTGTGCCGGCCGCTGGAGCACGGAGCGGATCTGGTCGTCCACAGCGCCACCAAGTTCTTGAGTGGCCATCATGATGTGACGGGTGGGGTGGTAGCCGGCTCGAACGAGCTGGTCGAGCGCATACGCAGTTGTGGCGTCCGAGCCGGAGGCTTCATGGCGCCGCTGGACGCCTGGCTGGCGGTGCGCGGCATCAAGACGCTCGCCCTGCGCATGCGGCAGGCCTGTGACAACGCTTCCCGGCTCGCCGCCTGGCTGGCGGATCGGCCGCGGGTGCGGCAGGTGCTGTACCCAGGACTCCCGTCACACCCGCAGCATGCGCTGGCCAAGCGCCTGCTCAGCGGCGGGTTTGGCGCTATGCTGGCGTTCGAGATCGAGGGCGACCCCGGCCAGCTGATCGAGCGGCTGAAGCTGGTGCGCTTCGTGGCCTCGTTTGGCGGCGTCACCACCACCGTCTCGCATCCGGCGAGCACGTCGCATCGGGCGCTGTCGTCCGAGCAGCGGCTGGCAGCCGGGATTCCGGATGGGTTGCTGCGGCTGTCCGTGGGCATCGAGGCCATCGACGACCTGATCGCGGACTTCGAGCAAGCGCTAGCTCTCGTTCACTAAGCGCAGCGGCGGGCGCGGCGCTGGCGGCGGAGCAGGCGTATCCACTGTCAGCGGTAGGGGCAAGGTGCTGACCATGGTCAGCTGCGGGCGCGGCTCAGGCACACGCGCGCGCCGCAACTCAGGCGCATCCGCCGGCAGCAGGCAATCATCGGGCGCGACGTCCAGCCGAACCCGCTCGAGGATCGGGGAGCGAGGCTCCCTACCCCCCGGCGCGGGGCTGAAACTAACGGTGACCACCAGCTCCGGCCGGACCCAGCAGGCAATGAACGGAAGAGACTCGGCGAATGGCGGCTGATCGATCTGCAGCGCGTTGAGGACTGTGAAGAGCTCGCGGCTGGTCTCGTCCTGGGGCGGGATCACGGACGTGACAAACGCCAGCTGTCCAGCCGGGTCGTAGCTGCCGAGCAGCAACTCAATCGTGCGGCTGCCGCCGGCGATCTGCATGCTGTAGCCGCCGACAACCAGCTCCTCGCGCTCGCGGCCGACCGCGAGCCAGCCACCAAACCCGCCGGGCGCGTACAGGCTGTTCTTCGGCTTGGCCAGGATGCCTTCCAAGTCGCTGTCGACGGCGGCCTGGAACAATGCTCGCCCCTCGCCGTCAAAGAACTCCGCGAGGTACAGGCAATCGGCCTGGTGCAGTGCTTCGCTCAGCAGCCGCTTGCGGCGCTGCAACGGCTCCGCGAGCAGCCAGCGCTGCCCCCGGAACAGGATGTCGCTGGCCAGGAAGCAGGCGGGGTGGCGAACCGCCTCAGTCTCGATGAGCCGCGGATCGAGCAGCCGCAGCCGCCACTGCGGAGCCTCGAAATCGGGCTGGCCGCGCTCGTTGACGACCACGATCTCGCCGTCGAGCAGGATAGGCTGCTCGGCCGCCGACTCGCGCAGCAAAGCCAGCTCGGGGAAGCGAGCGGTCAGGTCCCCCAGGCGGCGGCTGTGCAGCCGCACCTGGCCGCCGGCCACGAAGGCTAGGGCGCGAATTCCGCTCCAGCGCGTCTCGAACAGGTACTCGGAGGAGTCGAACGGCTCGCTGATGAGCCGGGCACGCATGGGTTCGACGAAGCTGGGCAGCGATGGACTCGGGTCATCCAATCCGAGGCTCAGCTGGTCGGGATTCAGGGTTCCCTCACCCTAGCCCTCTCCCGCCGCGGCGGGAGAGGGGATCAGGACGTCCAGCTGATGGCGGAGTCCGCGTCCACCTGCAGGCCGCGGGTGAGCTGGCGCGGCTTGGCCCCCGGCCCCATGCTGCCGTCAAGCGACCGAAGGAAGAGGTCGAACGTCCCATCCTGCAGTCCAATGTACGCGATAGCGTCGCCGCGCGGGGACCACACCGGATGGGCGTTGGTGCCCGCCACCAGCAGGGTGGCGCCATCGAGCAGGTTGGTGTTGGCGTCAACCTGGAGGGGCATGGGCGCCAGCCAGATCTGGTCCTGGCCTTGCAGCCGGCGCACGAACGCGAGGAATCGCCCATCGGGCGACCAGCTGGCCTGCATGGCGGTCTCGGCGCGCTCCGTCAGCGGCCATAGTTTGTTGGCTTGCGTGTCCAGCAGCACCAGCTGGCCGAAGGAGTCCGGATCGTTGGGCAGATAGGTCCAGGAGGTGTACAGCACCTCTGAGCTGCTGGCCGGGCGCCAGTTGGGGTAGTCGATCCCGCCGGTATAGGCGTTAGCGCCGCTCAGCTGAGCGCGTGTCCTGGTCGCCAGAACCATCCGCCAGGCCGCCAGATCGAGTGTCCCGGTGCGCACTCGGCCGCGGTCGCTGGCGTAGATCAGTGCCTGGCCGTCTGGTGACCAGGCCGGCTGCATCTCCCAGAAGTTGTCATCCACCCGCAGTGCGGCGTTGCTGGCCAGCGGCCTGGCGGGGCCGTTGGGATAGGGCAGCAGCCACAGGTCGGCGCTGTTCTTGGAGGCGCGATCAAACGCCAGGGCGGTGCCATCCGGCGACCAGGCAGGATTCTGGACCGAGCCCACGCTGGTGAGCTGCTGGTCCGCGCCGGCTTCCCACAACCAGATGTCGTGCGCCTTCGAAAACGCGATCCTGCCCTCGGCTGCCGGCAGCGGCGTGGGACTGGCCGCCGGCGCGCTCGCTGGTTCGGGAGCGCCGGGCAGGTGCAGCGGCGTGGGGCTCGTCTCAGCTCCGCAAGCAGCCAGCAGCAGGATCAAGGGGGCGAGCAGCGCCAAGAAAACCCTCTCCCCAGCCCTCTCCCCGAGGGAGAGGGAGGCGCCCTGTTTCACAGGAGCAGGCTCGAGACGAGCTGGTGGATGGCGGTCCAGTCGGGGATGACGATTTGCTGGCCATCCTTCGACCAGCCATCGCGGGAGTACAGCGGCGGGGCAAGCACGTAGCGCTGGACCTGCTGGTCCTTCATCTGGTCGGCCAGCAGCGCCAGGCGAGCGAGATCGGTGAGCGTTAGGTCGGTGCGGATGATGTTCCTCAAATCAATCGCCAGCTGTGGCAGGCTGGCGGCGATAGCCTTGCCGCTGGTTTTTGCGCGCAGCGCTTGCAGGAGCTGCTGCTGCCGGCCCGAGCGGCCGAAATCGCCAATCAAGTCGCCGTGGCGAGAGCGGACGTACTCGAGCGCGCGGGTGCCGTCCAGGTGCTGGGGGCCGGCTGGGATGTAGAGCCGGCGGTAGGCGTAGGGATCGGCCGAGTTCAGGTCGTCCGGATAGCGGTCGTCGACGATCGGATGAGCCACGTCCAGGTTTACCCCGCCCAGCGTGTCGATGACCTTGACGAAGCCGTCCAAGCCGACCCAGGCGTAATAGTCGATCTGGATGCGCAGGTTCTCTTCGACGGTCTGGCGGGCCAGCGCCAGGCCGCCATCGTGGTAGGCGGTGCCGATCTTGCCCATCCCGAGCCCGGGGATCCTGACCCACAGATCGCGCGGGATGGACAGCATGGCAGCCTGCTTATGCTGCTGATCGACGCTGATGACCATCATCACTTGCGTGCCGTAGACGCCGGCAAACTTGGCATCGGTGTCGGAGCCAAGCAGGAGGATATTCAGCCGCCGGCTGCCTCCGCTGTCGGGACTGGGCGCGGCCGAGGCGTCGGTCGCCGGCGGGCGCGGCACAACCTGGCCGGTGCTTTCCTGGACCACGGCGGCCACAGGCTCAACGTAACCCAGGTAGGCCACGGCGCCGCCAGCGCTCAGCACGAGGAGCGCCAGCAGCGCGATCAGCCGGCCGGCGAAATCGAACTGGAGGCTGCCAGACAGGGCTGGTTTGATGGCTCGCGCGTGGCAGCAAGAAAGGTGCCGTCGTTTATACTTGTAAGTGCCCGAAATCTCACAAAGAAGGAGGCGGCCTCACACGTGGACGACGGTCATAGTACCCAGTCCAAACCAACGCTAATCACGCCCGCCTCCGGAGTGCAGACAGCCAGCAGCTAGAGCCAGTCACTTCCTGGGGCGGAGATCGCAAAAGGAGGTGGTTTGAATGGCCTTTCTGAGCGAAATTGTCGGCAAGCCGGTGTACGACAGCCGGCAGCACAAAGTAGGCGTCATCGAAGACGTGTGCGTGCCGTCTCATCAGGCGCCGTACCCGCAAGTTACGGCCATCAAGGTGGGCGAGCGCTGGGTGCCCTGGTCCCAGGTGGAGAGCCTGGAGGGCGAGGCCAAGCTGCGCGTGAGCGAGGGAGATATCCGCGATTACTCGCTCAAGCCGCACGAGGTGCGGCTGCGCGACGAGGTGCTGGACCACCAGGTCGTGGACGTCGAGGGGCGGAGGGTCCGGCGGGTGAACGACCTAGCGATATCGCGCACCAACGGCCAATACGCGCTGCTGGGCGTCGACATCTCCACGCGGGCGCTGCTGCGCCGGCTGGGCATGGGCGGCGTGCTGGGCAAGCTGGGCCTGCAGGACACGGAGGAGCTGATCGCCTGGGAGGACGTCGATCCGGTCCGCAGCGGCACCGTGACCGGGGTCCGCCTGCGCCGATCGCGCGAGACCATCTCGCGCCTGCACCCCTCGGACCTGGCCGACATCGTGGAAGACCTCACAGTGGCCGAGGGCGTCACCCTGCTTAGGGGACTCGACGACCAGAGCGCGGCCGACGTCCTCGAGGAAGTGGACGAGGAGCGCCAAGCCGACCTGCTGGAGCAGATGGAGAGCGAGCGCGCCGCGGACATCCTGGAGGAGATGGCGCCCGACGATGCAGCGGACGTGCTGGCCGAGATGGATCCTAGGAAGGCCAGCGAGGTCCTCAACCTCATGGATGCGGAGGAGTACGAGGACGTTGCCGAGCTGCTGGGCTACGAGGAGGACTCGGCGGGCGGCATCATGACCACCGACTACGTCGCCATTTCGCAGGATCTCACGGCCGCGGCCACGATCGACTACATACGCAGCGCTTGCCGCGACATCGACATGATCTACAACGTCTACGTGGTGCGGGACCCGAAGAGCGAGGAGCTGGTTGGGGCGGTCACACTGCGCGACCTGATCATGGCCGCTCCCACTGCCACGCTGGCCGACATCATGCAGGAGGATCCGGTCAAGGTGGAGGTCACGGATCACCAGAACGAGGTGGCCAAAACGATCGCCAAGTACAACCTCATGTCGGTGCCGGTGGTGAATAACGCCAATCAGCTGCAGGGCATCGTGACCATTGACGACGCCATCGACATCCTGCTGCCCACCGCCTGGAAAAAGCGGCTACCGAAGATGTTCTAGCTAGACTTTGACGGGTATAATCCCGCCTTTGGGGGTGTCCCATGAAGCTGAACGTGGCGCAGCTGATGAAGTCGCCCGTCGGGACGACCCGTGAATATGACGTGGAGGAGACGTTTAGGGAGATCGAGGACCAGCCGCTCACCCGACCGGTGAAGGTGCATCTGCATTTGACGCGCATCAACGATGGCCTGCTTGCGCGGGGTGACATGGACACGGCGCTGGCGGTGACCTGCAGTCGCTGCGCTGACCCCGCCGAGCAGCCGCTGCGGTACCACTTCGAAGAGCAGTTCCGCCCGACGATCGATATCGCTACCGGCCAGCCATTGAAAGGCGAGGACGATCCTGGCGAGCCGGTGTACAGCATCGACGCCAACCATTTGATGGACGTTGATGAGGTGGTGCGCCAGGGCGTCGTGATGGAAGCGCCGATGCGTCCGGTGTGCAAGCCGAGCTGCCAGGGACTGTGCCCCCACTGCGGCGCCAACCTGAATGAGGGGCCGTGTGGCTGCGAAGGCGATGCGCCGAGCGGACCGCTGGCGGCGATGCTCAAGGACCTGGTTCCCCGTCTCGCGAACGATAGAAAGGAACGAGCAAGCTAAATGGGCGCAGTACCGAAAGAACGAATACCGAAATCCAAACAGGGCAAACGGCGCAGCCACCTGCGCCTGGCGCCAGTGCACCTGGTGAACTGCCCTCAGTGCAAGACGCTGAAGCTGCCGCACCACGTCTGCCCCAACTGCGGCACCTACAAGGGCCGCCAGGTGGTCCCGGCCAAGGGAACTGCTTAGCCTTTTGTCATGCCGAACCCAGTGAGGCATCCGTTCTTGGGTGCGGATTCCTCGCTCAGCTCGGAATGACAAAGCGTTGACGACTGCCCTTCTGTTTCCCGGGCAGGGCAGTCAGTTCGTCGGGATGGCGCGTGACGTGTATGACGCGCTGCCGCCCGCGCGGGATCTCATCCGCCAAGCCGACAAGATCCTCGGCTACAAACTCTCGCCGCTCATGTTCGAGGGCCCCGAGGATGAGCTGACCGCAACCGCCAACGCCCAGCCGGCTATCTTCACGGCCAGCCTGGCTCTCCTGCGCTGCTTCGATCTGCCGCGCGATGTGGCGTTCGCGGCCGGCCATAGCGTGGGCGAGTACTCGGCGCTGGTGGCCGCCGGGTCCATGTCCTTCGAAGATGCGCTGCGGCTGGTGCAGGAACGCGGCCGGCTGATGCACCAGGCCGGCACGGACACCCCTGGGGGCATGCTGGCGGTGCTCGGGTTGGACGACGCGGCCATCGAGGAGGCGTGCGCCTCTGTTGCGCCTCTGGTCGTCTGCGCGGCCAATTACAACGCCCCCGAGCAGACCATCGTCTCGGGCGAGGAGGCCGGTCTGGAGGCCGCGACCGAGGCGCTGAAAGCACGCGGGGCCAAGCGCGTCCTGCGGCTGAAGGTCAGTGCCGCTTTTCACTCGCCGGTCATGGCGCGTGCCGCCGTCGAGTTGCGCGCCGACATCGATCGGGTGCGTATCTGCGCGCCACGCTGGCCGGTGGTTGGCAATGTCTCGACGCGCCCGCTGACGACCGAAACCGCCATACGGGAGGAGCTGGCCGAACAGATCGCGTCTCCTGTGCGTTGGGAAGCGTCCATCCGGACGATGCTGGCCG
>DATGVV010000347.1:0-5369 GCA_035299885.1 Chloroflexota bacterium
CGCCTCCCGGAGCTCGGCGATTTCCGCGGGGCTGAGCCCTGCCAGCGAGGCAAGCACGTCGTCTGTGTGCTCGCCCAGCAGCGGCGAGGGTAGGAACTCCTCGGGGCCGGGCACTTTGATCGGATTGCCCAGCACTTGCTGCGCACCGGCCACCGGGTGCGGCCTGTCCAGGTCTACGACCATGCCGCGGTGCAGGACCTGCGGATCGCGCAGCACGCGATCGATGGTGTTGATCGGCCCGGCCGGCACCCCGGCCTTCCACAGCCGCTCGATCCACTCATCTCCGGGCCGATCGGCGAAGCGCTGCTCCAGCAGCGCGACGAGCTCCTCCCGGCGCTCCAGGCGGGCGCTGTTGGTGGTGAAACGCGCGTCGGTTTCCAGCTCGGTCAGCCCCAATGCCTGGCAGAAGAGCGACCAATGGCGCTCCACGAAGACGGCCACCACGATCCGAATGTCCTTCGTCCGGAAGGCCTGGTAGGGCACCACGCTTTGGTGGGCGGTGCCGGATGGGCCGGGTACTCGGCCGCTGGCCATGTAGTACTGCGCCACGTAAGTCAGCATCGAGACCTGGCTGTCGAGCAGTGAGACGTCGATGTACTGGCCCTCGCCGGTGCGGTCGCGGCGCCACAGCGCGCCGCAGATAGCGGTGGCGGCGAACATGCCGCCGGCCAGGTCGCCCAGGGGGACGCCAGCCCGGATAGGCGCGCCGCCGGGCTCGCCGGTAATGCTCATACCGCCGCCCATGGCCTGCAGGATGAGATCGAAGGCCGGCAGATCGCGATACGGCCCGTCCTGGCCGAAGCCCGAGACGGAGCAGTAGATGACGTCCGGCTTGCGGGCTTTGCAGCTTTCGTAGTCGATGCCTAGGCGCTGGGGCACGCCCGGGCGGTAGTTCTCGATGATGGCGTCGGCGCGCTCGACCAGCCGCATGAAAGCGTCCCCGCCCTCCGGCTTGTGGAGGTCGAGAGTGACGCTCTTCTTATTCCGATTGATCGACAGAAAGTAGGCCGAAGTGTGCCCTTCCAGGAACGGCGGGCCCATGGCGCGCATCGGATCGCCTCCGCCGGGGGGCTCGATCTTGATGACCTCGGCGCCCATGTCGGCCAGGATCAGCGACCCATAGGGCCCCGCCAGCATCCGCGTGAGGTCCAGCACGCGGACGCCCTTCAGTGTCTCAGACATGCGATGTCATTCTGAGCACAGCGAAGAACCTTCCTCGCGCAGTCCGGGAAGGTCCTTCGTCGCTCGGCTCCTCAGGATGACATTCAGACAGCCGCGGGTTCCTTGTAGGCGCCGAAGACGTTTAGAAACACCTTGGAGATCTCGCCGACGGTGGCATACGTCTTGACCGCGTCCATGAGGTAGGGCATGAGGTTCTCGCCGGCGCGGGCGGCCGTCTCCAGCCGAGTCAGCTCGCGCTGCACAGCCGCGCTATCGCGCGATCGGCGCAGCTCCTGGAGCTCGGTGACCTTGGAAGCCACCGCCTCCTCGTCGTAAGGGTGAAGCTCAATCTCCTGCCGCTCGGCCGCGCCGGTGGCGTACTTGTTCACGCCGATCTTGACCTCATCGCCGGTCCGCAGCCGCCGCTCGTACTCGTATGCTTGCTGCGACACCTTCTCCTGGATGAGGCCCTCTTTCACGGCGCGAGTCATGCCGCCCCAGGCCTCCACCTCGTCCATGTGCTCTTTGATCTTCTGCTCCATCTCGTTGGTTAGCGACTCGATGAAGTAGGAGCCGGCCAGCGGATCGACGGTGTTGTCGAGGCCGATCTCTTCGGCCAGGATCTGCATCGTCCGCAGCGAGATGAGCTGAGCCTTGGGCGTGGGAATGGTGTACGCCTCGTCATAGCAGCACAAGGCCATCGTTTGGGCGCCGCCCAGCGCGCCGGCCAGCGCGTAGTACGCGCCGCGCACGATGTTGTTCTCGGGCTCCTCCCAGGTGAGGCCGCTGCCACCCCCGCCCGCGATCATGCGCATCCACTGCGAGCGCGGATTTTTGGAGCCGTACTTCTCCTTCAGCAGCCGGGCCCAGAGCCGCCGGCCGGCCCGGAACTTGGCGACCTGCTCCCACAAGTTGCCGTAGACGTTGAAATTGAAGGAGAAGCCGCTGGCGAAATCGTCGACCTTCAGCCCGCGGTCGAGCACGTTCTGGACGTACTCCTCGGCGATGGCGAAGCCGTAGGCGATCTCCTGGGCCGGCGTCGCGCCCGACTCACGGACGTGATAGCCGCAGACACTGACGGGTGAGTAACGCGGCGCGACCTTGGCGCAGAACTCGATGGTGTCGCCGATGAGCTTGATCGCGCCCGGCACGTCGAATACCCACGCGCCTCGGCCGATGTACTCCTTGAGGATGTCGTTCTGCGCGGTGCCAGGGACCTTATCGAACGGAGTGCCGTTCTGCTCGGCTGCCACCAGGAACATGGCAATCAGGATCGAAGCCGGCGCGTTGATCGTCAGCGACACGCTCACCTTGTCGATAGGGATGCCGTCGAATGCGACCTCGAAGTCGCGCAGGCTATCGACCGCCATGCCGACACGGCCGACCTCGCCCTCGGCCATGGGGTCGTCCGAGTCCAGGCACTGCTGGGTAGGCAGATCGAAGGCCACGTTCAGGCCTGTCTGGCCGTGATCGATCAGGAACTTGAAGCGCTGGTTGGTATCGGCGGGGCTGCCGAAGCCGGTGTACTGGCGCATGGTCCACACCCGCTCGCAGTACATGCCGGGATGTATGCCGCGAGTGAAGGGATACTCGCCGGGCTGGCCCAGCTCCGTTTCGGGGTTCCAGCCCTCCAGATCGTGCCAGTCGTAGACCTTCTTGACCTCGATGCCGCTTTCCAGTTTCACGCCACCTTCTCCTGAATGAACGCCACGATGTCCTCGAAGGGCGTCGCCACCGGGAACACGCCGTCGACGCCGACGTCCTTCAACTTCTGCACGTCCTCGGCCGGGATGACGCCGCCCACCAGCACCAGCACATCGTCGCGCATGTTCTCCTCGTTCAACCGCTGCAGCAGTCGCTTGGATAGTGGCACGTGCGCTCCCGACAGAACCGACAGGCCAATCACGTCCGCGTCCTCCTGCATGGCGATGCTCACGATGTCCTCGACCGAACGGTGCAGCCCGGTGTAGATGACCTCCATGCCGGCATCCCGCAGCAAGCGCGCCACGATCTTGGCGCCCTTGTCGTGGCCGTCCAAGCCCGGCTTGGCGACGACCACTCGAATCCGCTCGCCATGGCGCCGCATGCGGATATTGTTGCGCGTATGCACGATTGGGCGGACTGGGTGTCGGCCAGCGCTACCCGCGCCTACTGTAAGTCTGACCCCCTGATCGACTGGCTCAACCTGTATGGCGAGGACGCCGGCTTCGTGCGCGACGACCATCTTGCCGGCTACGACGTGCGGACCGATTTTCTGGCGTTCATCTTGCGCCAGGGCCAGCTGTTCGAGGCCGCCGTGCTGCGCTGCCTGGCCGAAAGCGTCGCGCCGATTATCGTCATCTCGGCCGGCCGCGAGGAGGTCCAGTCGGAGGCCAAGCTGGAGCAGACCATCGATGCCATGGCCTCCAGCCCGCCGCTGATTTCACAGGCCGTGCTGTGGAACCAGCAGCGCCGCACCTACGGAGCAGCCGACCTGTTGATCCGCTCCGACGTCCTGCAGCGGCTGTTCCCCGAGCTGCTGTCGGAGGAGGAGGCCAGCATCGGCGCCCTCAAGCTCGGCATCCAGCGGCACTATCGAGTGATCGACGTCAAGTTCAGCACGCTGAGCCTGCTGAAGGATGGCCATCTGAGCGGGACTCAGGGTCACTACATGGCGCAGGTGTGGATCTACAACGACGCCCTGGGGCAGATGCAGGGCTTTGAGCCGCCAGCGGCCTACATTTTGGGCCGTGGCTGGACTGCCTCGGGCGATCAGCGCGGCCGCTCGTGCCTGGAGCGTCTCGGCCGTGTGAATCGCGACTTCGTGTTCAACCGCGGCGGCGGCTCACTCGAGGAGCTGGTACAGGAGGCCGTCGGCTGGGTGCGGCGCGTGCGGCGCGAGGGCGCCGGCTGGCAAGTCCTGCCCGAGCCGTCCCGGCCCGAGCTGCATCCGAACATGAACCACCAGGAGGATCAACCCTGGCACGAGACCAAGAAGCGCATCGCCAACGAGCTGGACGAGCTCACGCAGCTATGGTTCGTCAGCGCCAACGGGCGCCGGGCTGCGCATCGCGCCGGGATTACGCGCTGGACCCATCCCGAAGCCACCGCTGCCGCCCTTGGCGTCACCGGCCTCTCCCGGGCTCCGACACTGGACGCGATCCTGGCGGTAAACCGGGCCAAGGATGGCCCCGTTATCCTGCCCGACCGGATCCAGGCGGCCGAGGATCAGTGGCGGCAGCCCGGTCCGGTGGAGTTCTACGTCGACTTCGAGACGGTCAGCAACCTGGCCGATGACTTCGCCCGCTTGCCAGAGCAGGGCGGTCAGCCATTGATCTTCATGATTGGCTGCGGGCATGTGGAGGACGGCCAGTGGCGCTTCGCCCAATGGACCCTCGATCGCCTGGACGAGGCCTCAGAAGCCGCCATTATCGACGCCTGGCTGGCGCGTATGGCCGCCAGCGCCGCGCGCTTGGGTGGCGGCTCCGGTCCGATGGTCATCCACTGGGCGCCGGCCGAGCCCATCAACTACGAGCTGGACTATCTCTCAGCCAAGGCGCGCCACCCGGACAAGGACTGGCCCGACCTGCGCTGGTTCGACTTCCTGAACAGGGTCGTCAAGCAGGAGCCTGTGGTGGTCCGCGGCGCGATGGCCTTCGGCCTCAAAGCCGTGGCTCGAGCGATGCGTCATCACGGGCTCATCCAGACGGAATGGACCGACGGACCGGCCGACGGCTTAGGCGCCATGGTCGGCGCCTGGTCGTGCCAGGAGGAAGCCGCGGAGGTCAACTGCCGCCTGGCGGAGCTGCCGCTGATGGAGTCCATCGGCCACTACAACCACGTCGACTGCAAAGTGCTGCAGGAGATCGTGGACTACCTACGGACGAACCATTAGTCTGCCATACTATATGGCAGATGAGGACAACGCTCGATATCGAAGACTGGCTGCTCGAGGCGCTGATGCAGCGCTATCCGGGGGTGACCAAAACCGAAGCCATTGAACGGGCCCTCGAGAGCTATCTCGAGGCCGATGCTGTTTCGCGCTTGATCGGCCTTGCCGGCAGTTTCGAGATTGAGGACGTCTCTCGAGAGGTGCGGGCGGCAGATCGACGGACGTGACCGTCCTGCCCGACACTTCAGCGTGGGTTCGGTATCTGCGCTATGGCCGCGACGGTGAGGCGGCTGGGCTGGAGCAGCTCCTGCTCCAGCGTGAAGTCGTCACCTGCGGC
>DATGVV010000348.1:0-3505 GCA_035299885.1 Chloroflexota bacterium
TGGGATGCGAGGTAGGACTAAGGGGTTGTCTGTGGTAACCGCTGGCATTTGGTCCTCTCCTTCTGCCGCTAGGCGTTCGCGGCTACTTCCGCGGCTTTGACGGCTTCGACCTCGAGTGCGAGCTTGACCTCTTCGCCGACCAGCAAACCGCCGGTCTCGAGTGCGACGTTCCAGGTGAGCCCCCAATCCTTGCGGTTGATGGTCGTGTAGGCGCTGAAGCCGGCGTGCACGTTGCCCATCGGGTCCTTGCCCTGCCCTGAATACACGACATCGAGGGTGACTGGCCGGGTGACGTCGCGGATGGTCAGGTTGCCGGTCATCTTGTACTGGTCGTGCGCCGCATGCTCGATGTGGGTGCTCTTGAAGGCGATGGTCGGGAACTGCTCGACGTTGAGGAAGTCGGGCGACTCCAGATGCGTGTCGCGGCGCTCGTCATTGGTCGTCAACGTACCGGCATCGATGGTCGCTTCCACCGAGGAGGCAGTGAAATCGTCCTCGTTGAAATTAATTGTGGCCTGCACGCCCGTAAAGTGTCCCTTCACGGTCATGATGCCCATGTGCTTGGCGGAAAACTCCACCTGGGTGTGCATTGGGTCGACGGTCCAGCTCATAAATGCCCTCCTGTGGCTTTTGTCTATATAGTATTACCCTATACAATAGTTGTAAAGAGTATGATTTTAGTCACAACAGAGCATAGTCGCACTGTCCGCATGGCAACAATCGGCTACATTTCAGTCGTGAGTGAAAGTCAACCAGAGTGGCTCGACGCGCTCGGCGCGGCAAACGAGGAAGTTTGGGAGCTCGCTCGCAAGCTTTTTACGCCTTCACGGGTGAACGCCTGGGTCGCGTTCCTCATGTCGCACAAAGCGCTCGAAACAATCCTCACCCGCGAGCTCGAGGCAGCTTGTGAGCTGCCGCTCACCTGGTTCGACGCACTCGGTCAACTGCGAGGGGCGCCGGACCAGCGTTTGACCATGACTCAGCTCGCCAATGCAATCCTGCTCAGTAAGAGCGGGTTAACCAGGGTCATCGACCGCATGGAGGAGGCCGGACTCGTCCAGAGAGTGGCATGCCCGGGCGATCGGCGCAGCCTGCATATAGCGCTGACAGGCGCTGGCGCGGAGAAGCACAGGCAGGCACTGCCGATCCACCTGGACACCGTCAAATGCCATTTCGCGTCATACATTCAGGACAGCGAAGCGCCCGCGGTCGAATCGGCGCTGAAGCGCATCGCCACCGCGGCCCGCCAAGAATGCGGTTGGTAACGGAGAAGGCACGCCATGGCTGAGCAGCGATGTACCCATCTTGACCAGATTCGGCCGGTCACTCCCAGCGCCTCGGGCTGCGAAGACTGCCTCAAGACAGGAGACAGCTGGGTACACCTGCGTCTGTGCCTGACCTGCGGCCACGTGGGCTGCTGTGATAACTCCAAGAACAAGCACGCAACCAAGCACTTCGGCAGCAGCCAGCACCCACTGATCCAGTCGTTCGAGCCAGGGGAGGACTGGCGTTGGTGCTACGTCGATGAGCTGTTTATGGAATCCTGAACACTGTCATGCACGCTGACAGCCTGCCACCGCTGCCCCTAAGAGAGTGGGAGGACACGCTGCTCACCTGGCAGCTGATGTGCCAGATCGTCGGCAAGATTCGGCTGCGGCTGCATCCGAAGATCAACCACTGGTGGCACGTCACCCTGTACCTCACCCCGCGCGGGCTCACGACCGGACCTATTCCTGATGGCGACGCGAGCTTCGAGATCCGCTTCGACCTTCTCGACCAGCAGCTCGTGGTGGAGACGAGCCGCGGAGAGAGCCGCCGGCTACCGCTTCAGGCGGGGCCGATCCGCGATTTCTACAACGGCCTCATCAGTGCGCTCGAATCACTCGGAATTCAGGCCGAGATATTGCCTTACCCGTACCGCTGCAAGAGCACCGAACCGTTCCCCACCGACACGGTCCACACGGCGTATGACGCAGCCGCGGTTCGGCGGGCCTGGGAGGCCCTCCGCCAGATCAACCAGGTATTCACCGAGTTCCGGGCACGTTTCATCGGCAAATGCAGCCCGGTCCACATGTTCTGGCACAGCTTCGATCTGGCGGTGACGAGGTTCAACGGCAACCGAGGGCCGGACATGCCCGACGCGGACCCGGTCACGCGGGAAGCCTATTCACACGAGCTGATCAGTGCCGGCTTCTGGTTCGGCGACGACGAGACGGTTCCCGAGCCGGCGCTGTATTCGTATTCCTTTCCCGCTCCCGATGGCCTGGGTACGCAACGGCTGATTCCCGAGATCTGCGCATGGAGAACGGTGAAAGGTTCGCCGATGGCAATACTGCTCTACGAAGACCTCCGCCGCCTGGACAACCCGCGACAGGCGGTTCTCGATTTCCTGCAAAGCTCCTACGAAGCTGGCGCCAGGCTAGCGAACTGGCGACGCGAGGACCTGGAAGCGCCCCCTCAGCCTCCGATGTAGGACCGGTTCAGCCGGACGGACTGGGCCGACGACACGTCTGAGCTCAGGTTGACTCTCACTCTTCTCCTTGCTGTCAGCTTCAGGCGGCCACCGCCGCCTGCTCTTCTACCGCAAGCTGCGCCGAGGGCTCCGTGCTTCGCAGCAAGAAACCCGTGAGCAGCGAGGCCAGCAGGGCCATGGCCGCGGCTGCCAGGAAGACAGCATGGTAACCGCCATTCAGCGCAGCCGGGCTCACCGGCCCGCCGCCGGACAGCGTCGCGGTACGAGCCACGGCCAGGCTGGCGAGGACGGCCAGGCCGACTGCGCCGCCGATCATTTGCGACGTGCTCATCAAGCCAGATACCAGGCCGCTGTCCGCGGGATCAGAGTCGCTCACCGCTATGAGGACGACCGGCATGAATGAGATCCCTGCGCCGAAGCCGAGCAGCAGCATCGGGGGCAGGACGTCCACCACGAAGTTTCCGTCGATCGGCGCGCGGGCGAACAGCAGAAAGCCGAGGCCGCTGAGCGCGGTCCCCACCAGCAAGGGCGTCCTTGCGCCGTAGCGTTCGATGATCCTGGCTGCCACGCCAATGGACAGAATGCCAATCGTCAGGCTGACAGGCAGGAAGCTGGCGCCCGTCTGGAACGACGTGAAATTCAGGATGCGCTGCATATACAAAGGTGCGAAGAAGAACCAGCCAAAGAAGGAGGCAACGAACAGCGCTATGACGGCGTTTGCCACAGCAATGGTCCGCGAGTGAAAGATGCGCAGCGGCACCAGCGGGGCCGCGGTCCGGCGTTCGATTGCGACGAACACGGCCGCAATCACCAGCGCCAGCGCCAGCATCCCGAGGGTTTGGACTGAGACCCAGCCGTGCTGATTCGTCTGCACGATGGCGTACACCGCCAGCACCGGGGCCGCCGTCACAGCCAGCGCAGCGCCAACGTCGACGCCCTTCTCCAGACCCAATCCGGGGGTGGCCGGCAGCAGCGGCCTGGCCAGCGCTACCGCCGCGGCGCCTACCGGCACATTGATGAGGAAAATCCAGT
>DATGVV010000349.1:0-2077 GCA_035299885.1 Chloroflexota bacterium
CCAGCGCATAAGTCGGTGAAGTCGCCATGCCGGTAGATGCTGACCTGATCGTCGGGCAGCTGGCTGACCCACTCGACCTTGAAGGGCTGATCGTGCTCCTTGAACCATTGGACGGCCTTGTCCTTGGGCCAGTTCTCTTGCACGAAATCGGAATGCGCAGCCACGCTCTTGCGCATCTCGGCCTCAATCGCCGCCAGGTCCTCGGCGCTGATGGGCCGTGGCAGCTCGATATCGTAGTAGAAGCCGTCCTCGGTATCGGGCCCAAACGCGAATTTGGCGCCGGGGAACAGGTGCTGCACCGCCTGAGCCATCACATGCGCCGTGCTGTGGCGCATCGGCGCCAGCGGATCATTCGTACGGGAGCCGCTCATTCAGCCTAAGTATATTGGCGGGTCCTACGCTAAGCCGTGGGGTCGAACGGGGGCCTTCAATGACGGGTTAATACCGTTGAGGTAGTTGAGCGTGCCGAAGTGCTTATTTCAGTCCCCTCATAACGGGGGCCTTCAATGACGGTCAGTGCTGTCGCCGTCACCGGCGCTGGTAACTCGTTTCAGTCCCCTCATAACGGTGCCGGATCGAACAGCACCAGCTGGCCAAAGTAGGTCCGGTAAAACCCACGATCGCGGGTAAGTAGCCGATCGGCGGAGTGCAAGGCATGCGCACCGATCAAAAAGTCGGCAAGGACGCGTTCGCGCCGACCGCCGCGCCGGCGATACTGTCGCCAAGCGCCCCCTGCCAGTGTTGCAGCTTGTTGTGGCAGCGGCCAGTACTCCACGCCCAGTTGTGCGAGGAACTCCTCCGCGATCCTTTCCTGTGCAAAGCCAGCTATTACTTCAGCCCAGACGGCCTCACAGGCGATGAGGCTGCCCTCCGTCCGCGCCGCGCGGATGGCAGCTCGGGAGCGTTCGGCAAACTGCGGATGTGCCAGAAACACGTCGAATAGCACACTGCTGTCTATGGCAGTTATCAATCGGGCCGCGGTCCTCGCCAGAGGTCGAGCAGCTCGTCGGTGTCGTCGCTCTCCAACTGGCCCCTGAGGATCCCGTACACCGCGTCAAGGGCATCTTCGTTGATAACCTTTTTGGCTACCAGTTTCCCGCCCTCCTCCTCGATATCCAGGGTTTGGCCCGCGCGAATTCCCATTCGGTCGCGCAGACGTTTTGGAACTGCTCCCTTGGCTATACTCTGGCCCGTTCAGGCGGTTAGCTCAGCTGGTTAGAGCGCAGCGTTGACATCGCTGAGGTCGAGGGTTCGAGCCCCCCACCGCCCACTCTCCATTCAGCTCAGCACGACGCGCAGGATGCGATCGTCCTCCGGAGTGGGTGAGCCGCGGCCGTCGCGGTTGCTGGTGAGCACATAGAAGGAGCCGTCGGGCGCTACCTCGACGTCGCGGAGGCGGCCGAATTGGCCCTTGAGCAGCTGCTCCTGGAAGACGACGGTGCGGCCGTCGGCGCCGAAGACCACGCGATGCAGCGCGCGGGACTGCAGGCCCGTGAAGAGCATCGAGCCGCGCAGCGCGCCGGAGGTGATGAACGTGGCGCCGGTTGGCGCCCAGGTGCTGCCTCCGCCGCTCTCCAGCAGCGGATCCGTGAACCGGCCGTCGTGCGCGATGCCGTAGACGGCCGGCCAGCCGTAATTGCCGCCCGGCTGGATGAGATTGATCTCGTCGTGGCAGCAGAAGGGCGGTGCGGAGCTGGGGCCGTGCTCGGTCTCGTAGAGGCCGCCTTCCGGGTGCCAGGCCAGGCCCTCGGGGTTGCGATGGCCGAAGCTCCACACGTACGAGCCGCGGAAAGGATTGTCGGCCGGCACCGAGCCGTCCTTCTCCAGCCGCAGGATTTTGCCGCCGAGCGAGCCCAGGTCCTGGGCATTGGGCGGGTTGCTGGCGTCGCCCGCCGTGGCGTACAGCTTGCCGTCGGGGCCGAACCTCAGCCGTCCGCCGCTGTGGTTGCTGGCGGCCGGAATGCCGTCCAACAGCACCTTGTCGACCACGCCGGCGCCGCCCTGATCGCGCATGCGGACAATGCGGTTGGGCCCGCCGCCGGGCGCGGTGTAGTAGACGTACACGAAGTGGTTCGAG
>DATGVV010000350.1:0-2592 GCA_035299885.1 Chloroflexota bacterium
ACCCCGTGAATTTGAAGGCCAGGAAGAAGATCAGTGCGCTGGTTGCCAGGAAAAACGGCCGGATCGGGATGCGCACGCCAACCACCAGCATCAACATGGCGATGACGGCCAGACAGATGGCGCCAATGGCCAGCCCAGCGAACAGGTCCGAGCTGCTGATCGCCGGCGCGATGCCGACGTAGAACAGGACCGTCTCCGCGCCTTCGCGCAGCACCGCCAGAAAGGCGATCAGCGCCAGCGAGACCAGGCTGTTGGTGGCCATGGCACGGCTGGCGCTCTGGGAGATGTACCGGCTCCAGGCGCCCACGCTGGCCTTGCTGTGCAGCCAGAACATCATCCAAATCAGCATGGCCGCTGCCACCAGCCCAGTCACGCCTTCGAGCAGCTCGCGGCTGGAGCCGCCGGCGTTGGCAAAAGCCACGTTCACGATCACGGCGATCAGCGCGCTCAGCACCAGTCCGGCGCCACCGCCGCCCCAGATCCAGCCTTGCTTGCCGGCGTTGCCGGTGCGATTGAGGAAAGCCAGCAGTGCGCCCACGACGAGCAGTGCCTCGAAGCCTTCGCGCAGCAGGATGATGGCCGCGTCGAACACGTTGTAGCGAACGGGCGCTTCGGCGAAGGGCCGCAGCCCGGTCTCCATGTCGTCGATCAGATTGCGTGCTTGAGCCATGTTGGGCGGCGACGACGTGAGCAGGCCATACGCCTGGGCCATCTTGTTCTCAGTTGAGGCGTAGGTATCGGGCGACTTGGCCTTCACCGCGCCCTCTACGTCGGGCCAGCCCTGGATGAACGCCTGGACCTCCTTGGCTGCCCCGGAGGCGTCCGCGGCGTCGATGCGCTGCTGGGCGGAGTCCAGGTGCGCGAGCAGCGGCGCCATCCCAAAGTTGGCGGCCGCTTGCGGGACGGCACTGGCCGGCGCTGGAGCCGCCCCACCGCCGTACCGCTGGATGAACTGCTGATCCGTCGCCTGCTGCGCCGCCAGCGCGGCCCGGATGCGAGCCGCATCGGGCGGCTGGGCGCTGAAGGCGGCCTGCACGTCCGTCATGCGGTCTTCGACGGCCCGATATGCGGACCGATCCTGGGCCCGGATGCCGTCCTCGATGCCGAACCAGCCGTCGTGGAAAGCCTTGTACTCGGCTTGCGCAGCCGCGACGTTGCCGCTGTCGACCTGCTGCAGCGCAGCGCCCACGTGGCTGTTGAGCGCCTGAAGGTCTTGCGCGGGAGTGGCCGCCCACGTGATGGCCACCAGGGCCAGCCCGGCAACCAGCGCCAGGACCATGGAACGGAGCAGTCGGGCCATCTTGCCTCTAATTTAGCTCCCGCGGAGAATAAATGTTAGGATACCCTAACTTTTACCTTCGGGTCAAGGCCTCGACGAAGACGGCTTGCGCCACTGTCTCGCCAATGGCCAGTTGCTGGCCATCAACGGTCACCATCAAAGGGCCCTGGAAGGGCTCCCGCTCGACCAGCTCCAGTTCGACACCGGGCTTCAGATTGCGCTGCTCGATGTAGGCCATCAGCTCGACGTCGTTCTCGGCGTCCTCGGACACTCGCACGATGCGGTAGCGGCCGGGCCGATCGAGCGCCGCCAGCGCTGTGCCCCGCGGAGGCGCCACGGCGCTGGCCACGCCCGGAATCGGGTTGCCGTGGGGGCAGGTGTTGGGGTTGTGCAGCAGCTCCATCAGCCGCGCCTCGACCTTGGGCGAGATGATGTGCTCCAGCTTGTGGGCCTCGGCGTGGGCCTCGACCCAGCTCAGGCCCAGGATGTCCGTCAGCAGCCGCTCCGACAGCGCGTGCCGGCGCATGAGGTTGTCGGCCGCGTCCTTACCCTGGTTGGTGAACTGGATGGCCTTGTGGTCGTCCTGGCTGATGAGGCCTTCGCGTGTCATCCGCTTGAGGGTCTCGGTGACGGTCGGGACGGCGGTGTGCATCCGCTCGGCCAGCCGGGCGCCGATGACCCGCTGGCCGTTCTGCTCCATCACGTAGATCTGTTCGAGGTAATCCTCGACGACCGTTGTGGGCATGGTTGCTACCGTTCGGACTATAGCATCGGGGGGTTGCCCTTCTCAGCATTGCACAGGGCGTTTTCAGCGCCCTCTCAGCAATTTCTCAGCAGCCGGGCGCACGTTATGCTCATGGGGCAAGTGGCGGCGGATCGCGGCGCGCCCCGGCTCAAGGCGCTGGTCGTCGACGACGAGCCCAACATCGTGGACTTCATCAAGCTGGGCCTGGGCTACGAGGGCTTCGAGGTCAAGACCGCCCGCGATGGAACGAGCGCTCTCACGCTGGCCCGCGAGTTCAATCCGGACGTGATCGTGCTCGACGTCATGCTGCCGGCCATGGACGGCATGGAGGTTTGCCAGCGTGTCCGGGCCCAGAGTGACGCTGCTATCGTGATGCTGACCGCGCGCGACGACCTCCAGGATCGCGTGGCGGGCCTCGACCGCGGGGCCGACGACTATGTGGTCAAGCCCTTCCGCTTCGAAGAGCTCGTCGCGCGCATCCGGGCAGTGCTGCGCCGGCGGGGAGCCACACGCCAGCCGCTACTGACGTTTGCCGACGTGAGCCTCGACCAGGACACGCGGGAGGTGC
>DATGVV010000351.1:0-2101 GCA_035299885.1 Chloroflexota bacterium
GCGGCGCCCCAGCATCTGGAAGCCGCCGCAGACGCCGGCCACCGGGGTTTGTGAGCTCTGGATAGCGGCGGCCAGACCGCGCTGGCGCAGCCAAGCGAGGTCGCTGACGGTCGCCTTGGTGCCCGGTAGGACGATGGCCGCCGCGCCCGTTAACTCCTCCGGCCGGGTCACGTAGCGGACCGGCAGCGGATCGAAGTCGTCGAAATTGGAGATGTGCGGCAGCTTGATCACGGCAATGGGTCCGGCGCCGGCGGGCGCGTCGAGGGCAACGGAGTCCTCCTCCGGCAGTCCGAGGTCGGCGATATAAGGAACGACGCCGAGCACCGGCTTCCCGGTCCGCTCGGCAATGAAGTCCAGTCCCGGCTCCAGCAATGAGCGGTCGCCCCGGAATTTATTGACAAGCAGCGCCTTCACGCGATCCCGGTGCTCGGGGGCCAGCAGCTCCAGCGTGCCGTATAGCGCGGCAAAGACCCCGCCGCGATCGATGTCGCCGGCCAGCAGCACGGGCGCATCGGCCAGATCGGCGACCCGCATGTTCGCGATGTCGTGCTGGGCCAGGTTGATCTCGGCTGGGCTGCCCGCGCCCTCGATGATCACCAGCCCGTACTCCTGGCGGAGCGACGCCAGGGCGGCCTCGACCACTTTCCAAAGCCGGGGCTTCTCACGATAGTAGGCGGCGGCCTCGTAACGGCCGTCCACCTTGCCGAACAGCACCACCTGGCTGCGATGGTCAGCCTCGGGCTTGAGCAGGATCGGGTTCATCTCCACGCGCGGCTCGACGCGGCAGGCGCGCGCCTGGACGACCTGGGCGCGGCCCATCTCCAAACCGTCGCTGGTAGCGAACGAGTTCAGGGCCATGTTCTGGGACTTGAACGGCGCCACGCTCAGCCCCAGGTTGGCGAAATGGCGGCACAGCCCTGCCACCAGCACCGTCTTGCCCACCGACGAGGCGGTGCCTTGGACCATCAGGGTGCGGGCTAGGGCCACTTGAGGTCGGCCCCTGCCACGAGATGGCAGGTATCGTTGAAGCTCACCAGCCGCGGGCCCTGCGGCGTGAAATCGAGCACGCTGACGTTGGCGTTGTGGTTGCGCAGCCGCCACCATGACGTGAGCGGGATATCCAGCAAGCTGGAGATGACGGCGTTGACCGTCCCGCCGTGGGCGATGACCAGGACAGGTTGGCTCTCGTGGCGGGGCAGGACGTCCTGCAGAAAGCCGCGGACGCGATCGGCCAGCTGCGCCAGCGACTCGCCGCCGGGCATGGCGTAGTGGACGCGGTCACGCTCGCGGGCAACGACGTCGTCCGGGTATTTGTCCTTGATCTCGGCGAAGGTCATGCCCTCCCAACGGCCGAAGGCGACCTCGCGGAGGCGTGCATCCACGTGCAATGGCACGCCCCGGCCGGCCAGGGCCAGCGTGGCTGTCTCGTGAGCGCGCGCCAGGTCGCTGGTGTAGGCGACGTCCACTAGCTCTTCGGCCAGACGGCCCGCCAGCAGCCGCGCCTGCTGACGGCCAAGCTCACTCAACGGCTCATCCATCTGGCCCTGAAACCGCAGCGAGGCGTTGAAGCCGGTCTGGCCGTGACGGCACAGCAGCAGCCGGCCGGAGGTGATCCAGTCCGTCATCGGATGGCCCCGAGGGCCAGCAGCAGCCGCCGGTTGTCCTCCGGGGAGCGGACCGCGATGCGGACGTGGTCCGGCAGGCCGAACGATGAGCAGTCGCGCACCAGGCAGCCCTTCGCCAGGAGCTTGTGGCGCACGTCCGGGGCGTCGCTCACCGGCACCAGGAAGAAATTGCACGCGGTCGGGAGCGGCTGCAGGCCCAGGCGGCGGACGCCCGCAACGAGCTCTTCGCGGGCGATGCCCAGCCGCTCGAGGTTGGGCAACAGCTCCGGGTGCCGCAGCGCGTACTCGCCGGCCGCTTGAGCCGCGGCGTTCACGTTCCAGGGCGGCTTCACGGCACGGAGCTTCTCGATCAGCGGTGGTTGGGCGAGCGCCAGGCCCAGCCGCAGCCCGGCCAGGGCAGAGAACTTGGTCAGCGAGCGCAGCACGATGAGATTGTCCGGCATGTCGGGGCCGACGGCGGTCGGGCGGCCGGCCAC
>DATGVV010000352.1:0-9422 GCA_035299885.1 Chloroflexota bacterium
GCGATGCGCTCCACGCAGCGGCTGCCCAGCCCTCGCGCGGGCAATCCCAACGCC
The DNA here is from genome assembly GCA_035299885.1 of Chloroflexota bacterium. Lineage (GTDB taxonomy): Bacteria > Chloroflexota > JAJPGV01 > JAJPGV01 > JAJPGV01 > DATGVV01. The sequence goes on from DATGVV010000352.1 coordinate 55, forward strand.
AGCATCCCGGAGCTGATTGCCGCCGTCGAGTGTTCGGTCACCATCCTGGCGCGAGTGGTGGCCGAGGCCGGGCCGGAGGTGCGCGGCTTTCATCCAGGCGGTATCGCGGATGCACAGGGCTTCGCGGCGCTGAGCACCAACGAGCTGCTGCTGCACACGCACGACATCGCCGAGGGGCTGGGACTGCGCTTCAGCCCGCCGGCCGAGCTAGCGGATCTGGTGCTGCGGCGGCTGTTCCCCTGGGCAGCCGGACAAGGCGAGCCGTGGCCGGCTCTGCTATGGGCCACCTGTCGCGGCTCGCTGCCAGGCAAGAGCGAGGTCGCGCCCAACTGGCTGAGCCATCCCGCGCCATTATCCGAGTGGGATGGTAAAACCATTCCAACGCGTAAATAAGGAGAGGCCATGGCCAAGAACGGGTTCAGAGTCCTGGACAGCGACATGCACATCATGGAGCCGCCCGACCTGTGGCAGCGCTACACCGCGCCCGAGTTCCGCGACCTGGCGCCGCGCGGCGTCACATCCGACAACGTGCGCGACCTGCGGACCCAGTTCCCCGACGAAGCGGCGCCAGAGAACGCCAACGTCCGGCGCAACGGCGGCACGCCGCATCTGGGCCGCAATTTCGAACGCAACCAGGCGATCTATCGCGACCACGCGGCGCGCGGCTGGACCGGCGAAGTGCAGCTCGAAGCCATGGACATCGAGGGCATCGACGTCGCGGTCCTGTTTCCGAGCCGGGGCCTAAGCGTCCTCACCAAACCGGATTTGGACCCGCGCTTCGCCGCCGCCATCGCCCGGGCGTACAACGATTGGATGTTCGACTTCTGCCAGCCCGACCGGACGCGGCTCCTAGGGGCCGGGATGATCTCGGTCTATGACATCAACGACGCCGTGGCCGAGACACGCCGGGCCGTTAAAGAGCTGGGCTTCCGGGCAGTGTTCGTGCGGTCCAACATCGTTAACGACAAGGTCTGGCACGACTCGTACTACGAGCCGCTGTGGAATGTGCTGGAGGAGCTGGACGTTCCCATCGGCTTCCACGAGGCCACCGGCTCTCGCACGCGCCAGACGGGCGAGCAGTTCGACCCCAACTTTGGCCTGCGGCGCGTCTACTCACAGCCTTTCACGCAGATGCTGGGGCTGGGCAGCTTTGCGGCCGGTGGCATCCTGGAGCGGCACCCGAACCTCCGGGTGGCCTTCCTGGAGGCCAATTGCGCGTGGGCGCCGTGGCTGCTGTGGCGCATGGACGAGGGCTACGAGCGCGAGGGCGACATCTTCATGAGCGAGCTCAAGATGGCGCCCAGCGAGTACTTCCGCCGCCAGTGCGTGGTGTCCGTCGAGCCCGACGAGCGGCCGGCGCGCTACATGATCGAAGAGTTCGGCTGCGACCAGCTCGTCTTCTCAACCGACTACCCGCACGGCGACTCCCGCTATCCGGAGGCAGTGGACGCCTTCCTGGAGCTACCCCTCTCGGACGAGCAGAAACGCAAGATCCTGTGGGACAATTGCGCCCGCTTCTACTCGATTGAACAACCGGCTGCCGTAGGCAGCAGATAAGGAGCGAATGACATGGCCGTTGAAGTTGAAACCGCCCTCGATCGGTTCGTCCGCAAGACCCGCGAACTGTTCGCCAGTGAGGCCGACCCGGACAAGCGCTGGACCGCGCTAAGCCCTATCCTGGCCGAGCTGCTGGCGGACCCAGCGGTGATCGAGGCCTCTAAGCGCTGGCCGGACTGCATCCCGGCGGATGGCCGGGCGGAGAACCTCCTGTTCTACGAGGACCCGGACTACGGCTTCGCCATCAACGGGCTCACCAAGGGCGATGCCCGCCAGGGCGGCCGCACCCGTATCCACGACCACGCCCACATCTACACGCTGTACGGCGTGCTGGATGGCCACGAGCGCGTCGAGCGTTACGAGCGCATCGACGATCGTTCCAAGCCCAACTACGCCGAGATCCGCAAAACCCTGGACGTGATGGTCGGCCCCGGCGAGATCGACCTCGTCCGTCCCTACGAGATCCACACCGAGGTCACGGTTGGCCAGCGCACCGTGGCGGTCATCATCCGCAGCCAGAAGGGCGGCAGCTTCAACCAGGGCCGATACAACCCTGAGACCAACGAATATTGGGAGAGCCTGGGTCCCCGCCAAACCCCGTGCGAGATGCTGCCAAAGCGGTGATCCCCTCTCCCTCTGGGAGAGGGCTAGGGTGAGGGTGGTCGTTGCCCCAGGTTCCTCACCTAGCCTCTCCCACCGCGGTGGGAGAGGAATATTGCTCCTGTTCCTCCTGCTCGCCGCCTGCGGCGGCAGGGCGGGGCCCGCGCAGCCCAGCCAGCTGCGCAAAGCTGTCCTGGCGCGGCCCTCCACGGCCATGACCTCATTCCACGGAGCCATCGCCCGCGACCAGGGCTTCTTCGTCCGCAACGGCCTGGACATGACCGTCCAGCAGATGCAATCGCCGGCCGCCATGGCCGCGATGCAAGCTGGCGAGGTCCAGTTCGCCACCTCCACCGGCACCGCCACCCGGTCGGCCGTCGAGGGGCTGGCCGTGCGCGTGCTGGGCTACATCCAGACCGAGCCGTTCTCGCTGGTCACCAAGCCCGACGTGGCCTCCATCGCGGCGTTGAAAGGCCAGAAGGTCGGCTTCAGCGCCATCGGCGGCGATGATTACCTCTACACGCTGGCCGCTCTGAAGAAGGGCCAGCTCAGCGCCAGTGACGTGCAGGCCCTGCCCGTGGGCGCTTCAACCCAGATCGCTCAGGCGCTCATCGCTGGCCAGATCGATGCCGGCGTGCTGTCGCCGCCCTTCACCCAGCAGCTGGTCGAGAAAGGCTTCCATGTCCACACCGGACCGGACATCGTCAACCTGCCGTCGAGCGGCCTGGCTTCTTCAGTCCAGGTGCTTCAGAAGAGCCCGGAGTTGGTCCGAACCACGCTGGACGCGGTCCTCGACGCCATCGTCTGGGCCAGGTCGCGCCCAGACGACGCCATCGACTACTTCGCCAAAGCCTATGACCTCTCGCCCACCGTCGCTAAAGCCGCCTACGAGCAGCAGATGGCGGCCCTGCACTTCAGCTGGAGCCAGGACGAGCTGGAGGGCGCCGTTCAGCGCGCGGTGGAGGAAGCCAAATCCAACAAGAAGCCGGCCTTCGCCGACATTTACGACATGACCACCTTCAACGAGCTGGTCAAGGCGAAGGGGCTAGGCTAGTTCGGCAGCCGCGGCTTCGTTTCGAAGGCCGTCCAGCTCGACCTCAATACGCCCACATGCGGCGCCCGCCGCAGCGGTACTCGGGGTGAGGTCCGAGCACTCAGATGCAGCTTGCCATCAGCGAAACCGTCCCCTGTCCACACCCAGCCGGCAGCCTCCCAACACAGGCGACACACGCCGTTCTGGCTGATGCTCCCCACAAATAGCCGGCAATAGCGACAGCGGCTTAGCTGCCTGGCGCGCTTGGTGCTCATCATGACCTCCGAATTCCTCACGCTCAGCCTAGGGATTTGCGCCGCACATGTCCGTTACGGAGGCGTGACAGAAACGCACGGAAAGGCCGCCAGGCATACAAACCCGCACGATGTCCGGCCGATCATCGGCTTAACTTCGGACTGCTAGGGCCTACTCGCCCACCTTACATTGGTGCGTGAGGAGGATTTCCCGCCGTTCGCGGGCGGATTGAACCATGGCCTGGCCGACCTCTAGGGTGGCCATGCCCCAGCGGCCGTCGTGAGTGAGGGGCTTGCCCTCGTAGAGGGCCTCGTGGAGCTCGGCCATTTCGACGGTTCCGGTGCCGCGGCCGCCCTGGACGACGACCTCGTGGCGGCCCTCGTCACCGTAGACGTAGACGCCGTTGGGCGACTGGCGGATGTCGCCGCGTTCGAAGCTGGCGACGGTGATGCCGAACCAGTGCATGCCGGCGCGGGTGCCGGCCACGTCTGCGCCAGCCGTCCAGCCGCTGCCCTGGCTGGTGGCGTCCTGAGCAGCGGCGCCGAAGCGCATGCCCTCCTTGGCGTCTTCGACGTTGATCTCGCCGCGCCGCAGTGCCCGGCGGACGCGCACGCGCTCCTCCTCGGAGTACATGCGGTTGCCGATGCCCCACGTCAGCTCGGACGTGTCGAAGTAGCCGTAGCCGTTGTAGACAATGGTCGCTGGCGTGCCGTCCTCGAACTCCAGGTAGGCGGAGAAGTTGCCGGGGCATGGCCGCTCCGGCATCCAGCGGCCAACCATGGCCCGCACGCTGCGGACCAGCCCGCCGCCCAGCAGGCGCACGGTATCTATCAAGTGCGGCGCATGGCGGTAAACCACGCCGCCGCCGAGTGACTCGTCCACCTCTTCGGCAACTCGGGGTTTGATCAGCCAATCGGTATAGAACCAGGTGTTGATGGCGATCAGCCTGCCCAGCTCGCCCGACCGCGCGACCTCAACCAGAGCCTGCACGTCCGGGCTCATGCTGTAGGTCTGGCCGCACAGCAGCTTGACGCCGTTCTGCTCAGCGGCCAGGCACATGCGCTCACACTCGTCCACCGTCAGCGCCATGGGCTTGGTGCAGATGACGTGCTTACCCCGATCGGCGGCCATGATGGTGTGCTGGCAGTGGAACTGGTTGGGCGTAGCTACCCAGATGACGTCGACGTCCGGGTCGGCGCACAGCTCCTCAACCGAGCCGTAGGCGCGGCCGCCGTACTTCTGCTGAAAGGCCTCACGAGCGCTGCGGCGCAGATCGGCGGCGGCCACTATCTCGGCTTCGGGAAACTGCTCGACGCCCGGCAGGACCATGGTGCTGGCCACGCCCAGGCCGGCGATGCCCAGGCGCAGTTTCGGCGCTATTAGGCGCGGACCTCCGCCAGCTGTTCGAGCTTTTCGAAGTAGTTCTCGTACTTCGAGTGGAAGGCTTCATAGCCGAGGCGCTCGCGGCGGATGTCGATCCAGGGCTCGTTCTCGCGAGGATCGCGGATGACAGCCATAGGCTCCTCGCCGCGCTCGACCTTTTCCATCTCGTCTTCCAGCATCTTGTGATACAGGATCACACCCAAGTCGCTGGCGCCCAGGTGCTCGCGATGACGCTGCGAGACGGGGCCCTGAGCCACCCATGCGGTCATGTCCTGCTTGGGAATGCTGTCGGCAACGATGCTGCCGTCGGGCTCGAACAGGGAGGCCCGATGCACGGCCAGCGGCCGCGGCTCCGCGCCTCGCTCACGTACGCTGCAGCGCGGCGCAAACTGGATGGTGTGCGTGTCGTCCACGGGGGTGCGGATCTGCAGCGTCGGCGCGCTGGCCACACCCACCGCCAGGGTAGTGGGGAACAGCAGCGCGTGGCCGATCCGCCAGTCGTCGGAATCCTCTCCGGCCCCTTCCAGCAAGCGGCGCTTCACGATGCCGTAGTCAAAGCGATCGAAGGCGATCTTGAGGTGCCGCGCCGGGTTCATGGCCGGCGGCCGGCCGACCTTCTTGAGCTGGTAATTGCCGAACACGGCGTGCAGGTGCTCGAAATGGACAGGATCGGCGGCGTTGTCCATGGTCTGCAGCCAGTTGCAGGGCAGATCATGGATCTCGATCACTTTGTCGAGATCGTCGCGCACCAGGATGTCCCAGCGGGGCAGCAGCGGCGCCGGCTCGGGGCCCATGTAGGCGTAGACCATCCCGCTCAGCTCCTGGACGGGGTAGGCCTTGATGCGGACCTTGTCCTTGAAGCGAGCTTCGGGGTTGACGGTCTCCTCGAACGGCTGCTCGAGGCAGCGGCCGTCCGGCGCCCACAGCCAGCCGTGGTAGGCGCAGCGGAGGCCTTCCTCCTGCGGAATGCCGTACTCCATGGCCATGCAGCGATGCGGGCACACCTCATCCACCAGGCCGTACTCGCCACGCTCCGTGCAGAACAGGGTGAGGTCCTCGCCCAGCAGGCGAACGCGCTGTACGGGCTCCTTCTCCAGCTCGAGCGTCGTGCCGATCGGATGCCAGTAGCGCCGCAACAGGTTGCCCATGGGGGTGCCCGGGCCGACGCGTGTGAGCCGTTCGTTCTGTTGCTGGGTGGTCGCCATGCTGAACCTCCGCTTGAGCTGGCCTCTAGCCTAGCACCGTCCGACTGCTCAGTAGGGTCGCTGCTGGCGGAGCACGCGCAGCATTTCGGTGTGAGTGGCTTGCTCCTCGCGCAGCAACCGCAGCACCTCCATCTGCTCCTGCTGCAGCTTGAGCAGGAGCCCAATCTCCTCATCGTCGCGCTGAGCCATGGCCCGATCCTTGGTGGCCTGGCGATTGCCGGCCAGCAGCAGAATCGGGCCGGTATAGGCCGCTTGGACGCTGAACATCAGGTTCAGCAGGATAAATGGATATGGATCCCAGCGGTAGACGAACCCGATAAGGTTCAGGGCCACCCAGATCATCACCAGGATGGTTTGAATGATGATGAAGCGCCAGCTGCCAATCCCCTCGGCAGCGCTGTCGGCGATGCGCTCGCCGGTGGTCCTCGGTTCGTGCAGCTCGGCGCGTGTTAAATCGGCAGCCAAAATAGGCCTCCTCCGTCAGATTTCTCCCGTACGTATCTTAAGCAAGGGAGCTACAATGCCGGGCATGGCTATCAGGATCAGCGACTTCAGGCCACGGCAGCGGCCGCCGACACCGGCCCGGCACCCCTTTACGCCGACCGAGCCCCTGCAGCGGCGGCTCGAGGAAGCGAGGCGCCTGCTGGCGGAGCCATTCAAGGGCATCACCACCGATGGGCAGGTGATGCCGGGGCTGTTTGGCATCCGGAGAACGCGTCTCAACGGAGCCCATCGTGAGTGCGGCCGAGGCTTTCCTGGCGGCGCTCACGCCCCAGCAGCGGGCCAGGGTCTGCTTCGAGCTGGAAAGCCACGAGTGGCGCACCTGGAGCAACGTCCATCCCTTCCTGATGCGCCATGGACAGCTGATAGAGGAGCTGGACGACGCCCAGCGTGACGCCGTGCTCGGCCTGCTGCGAGCCACGCTGAGCGCCGGCGGCTACGAGACGGCTCGCGACATCATGCGGCTGAACGAGTACATCGGCGAGATCTGCGGCGGCAAATGGGAGGAGTACGGCGAGTGGCTGTACTGGATCAGCGTGTTCGGCACGCCATCCGCCGGCGAGCCGTGGGGCTGGCAGATCGACGGCCACCACCTGATCGTCAACTGCTTCGTGCTCGGCGACCAGATCGTGGTCACGCCCACGTTCATGGGCTCGGAGCCCGTGAGCGCGGACACCGGCAAATGGGCCGGCGTCCGCGTGTTCGAGGAGGAGGAGACGCGCGGCTTGGAGCTGGTGCGCTCCCTCACCCTAGAGCAGCAGCGCAAGGCGATTGTCGGCCCCCACTCCGGGCACGCATTCGCCGAGGCCTTCCAGGACAACCTGGTGCTGCCCTACGCGGGCATCAACTACCAGGACCTGTCGGAGGAACAGCGGGCGCTGCTGCTCGGGCTCATCGAGACCTATGTCTCGCGCATCCGTCCGGGCCATGCCGAGGTGCGGCTCGAAGAGGTGCAGCAGCAGCTGGCAGACACGTACTTCGTCTGGATGGGCGACTGCGACGAGGACGCGGTGTTCTACTACCGCGTGCACAGCCCGGTGATCATCATCGAGTTCGACCATCAGGCAGGCATCGCGCTGGACAACGACGAGCCGTCACGCAACCATATCCATACCGTCGTGCGGACGCCCAACGGCAACGACTACGGCAAGGACCTGCTGCGGCTGCACTATCAGACGCATCCGCACCATCGCCACGCCTAGCGGAAGAGAGGAGCAGCGAATGGGACAGATTCTCGGACTCGGCACTACGCATTACCCCGGCCTGACCCGGAAGGGCAACATGGCCTATCGCATGAAGAACTTCATGAACGATCCGCTGCTGCCGGAGCAGTATCGCGATCCCTCCACTTGGCCGGAACCCATGCGTCGCGAGTGGGCCGCCGACCAGGGCCAGGCGCATTCCGACGAGCACCGCGCGGCGCTGATCGACGGCATGCGCTGGGCGCGGCAGGAGCTCGATCGCTTCAATCCCGATGTGGTGCTGGTGTGGGCCGACGACCAGTATGAGAACTACAAGGAAGACCTCGTGCCGCCCTTCTCGGTGCTGGCTTATGAGGAGTTCGAGGTCCGGCCATGGGAGCACTGGAAGACGCCCAACTCATGGGACGAGCCGCCCGAGAAGACGTTCCATTTCAAGGGGCACCGGACCGCCGGCAAGTATCTCGTCACGCGGCTGCTCGAGAATGGCTTCGACATGCCCTACGCCTACAAGCCCCTGCACAACCCGATGCCGCATGGCTTCCTGAACACGGCTCTGTACCTGGACTGGGATCGGCGCGGCTTCCCATACCCGATCTTGCCGGTGGCCCTCAACTCGTACGGCCGCGGGCTGGTGAAGCTGCGCGGGACGGTGTTGAACAACCTGGCCGATTTGCCTGAGGCCGAAGAGTGCGATCCGCCGTCGCCACAGCCGTGGCGCTGCTTCGATCTCGGGCGGGCCATCGCGCAGGCCATGGCCGCCAGCCCGTGGCGCGTGGCGCTGGTCGCCTCATCGAGCTGGTCGCACTCCTTCCTGACCTCAAACTCCTGGTACACGCATCCTGACGTGGAAGCCGACAAACGCTATTACGAAGCGCTGGTGGCCGGCGACTGGGATTTCTGGCGGCGCACACCGCTGGAAGCCGCGGAAGCGAGCGGCCACCATGAGCTGCTGAACTGGTTCTGCCTCGCCGGCGCTATGTCCGAGCTGGGCCGCAAGCCCAGCGAGTCGCGCTTCCTCGAATCGTGGCTGTGCAACTCCGATAAGGTGTTCGCCGTCTTCCGACCCTAAAACAGCTGGCGGTTGGTGGGCGGCAGGCCCACCGCCAGGCTGCCGTAGTTGCGCGCGTGGTTGCTCCAGGTGAGGCCGGCGTGGGCCTGGACGGCGTGGACGTCGCGCCATATGCGCTGCAGCGGGTGCCCATCCTGGAGCGCTCCACCGCCGCTCGCGGCGAACAATCGATCGATGGCCGCTACGCACTCGCGCACGGCGTGAACTTTATTCAGCCGCAGCTGGGCGATCTCCAGCGGGCTTGCGGGAATGGACCGCCGACCCAGCGCGCGGACCACCTCGCAATCGCGCTGCAGCAGCAAGCGCGCGCTCTCGATGCGCACCGTGGCTTCGGCCAGATCGAGCTGCGCCGCCGGATCGGCCGCCTGGACCTGGCCTTGCAGGTGCAGTACGCGCCTTGTGGCGGACTCGCGGAAGAGGTCGAGCGCCGCTTCCGCCCCGCCCAGCGCCACTGCCGCCAGGGCCTGGCCCAGCGTTCCACCCACCGGTTGTCGGAACAGCGCCGGCACGTCCCGCGTGCTGCCTGGCGCCGGGCCGGCCGTGAGATCGAGAGCGCGATGCGA
>DATGVV010000353.1:0-2406 GCA_035299885.1 Chloroflexota bacterium
GCGCATCGCGCTCGAGCCCGTAATGTTCCTGGAACGCCTTGGACCAGGCAGCAAAGCCGGTTGGATTCTGCGACTCGACCGCCACCACTGACACGAAACCCTCGAGAAAGGAGCAATTCAGCAGCTTGTGCAGGTAGAAGCTGTTGACGGCCACTGTCTCCGGCAGCGGCTCAAGCTGCTCGAAATCCTGGCGCGTCATGCCCAAGGCGCTGCCAAAGCGGAACAGCCATTCCTGGTGACTGGCCTCGCCATGAGCATAGCCGCCCTCCTCGCCCAGCACCTCCCAAATGTGGCCGCGCACTTCTTCGTCCGGCGCCTTGATGAACAGCTGGCCCAAGTTGGCCATGCCCATGCCCGTGATCCCCTTGTAGCGTTGGGCAGCCCAGCCGCGAAGCTGCGCCGGCGTCAGCTGCCCCTCAATCAGCTTGCGCGCGAAGGGATGCCTCAGATTGGCGTTGCGCTCGACGACGCGCTGCTTGAGCTCAGCTACGAACGCATCATTGTGGTTTCCTGGCAACTCACTACCTCCGGATTCTAGGTTTCAGCCGCAAATGGTAGGCTAAGCTAACGAGGGATTGCCGCTGATCGCTACCGACATCACCGACGCTGACGCGAGGTTGGATGAGCTCGTGGCCGCGGCCTCGCCCTATTGGGCCGGCGAGCACGAGGTGGTGCAGACGTTTTTTAGCCGGCGGCGCACGCAGCAAGAGCACATTCGGTGGCTGCGGGCGCAGTGCTGGAAGGAATTCTGGGGATCGCTCGATGCCGAGGGGAACGGTGTCATAGGACGCTCGGTCGACCGGCTGGCCGAGCTGTATCCCGGGCTCCAATCGCCCGAGATGCGACACGAGTTCCTGCACATCGCCCGGGAACTGTACGAGGAGTTTCACCATTACGCACTCCTGGCCGATATCTTGGAGGACTTGGAGGGCCGCTACGTCCCTCCAAGCGAGCTCCAGCAACTCCCCCAGGATGCCAAGCTGGCTCAGCTGCGCGCCCGCATCGTCAGCAGCGAGGGCGAGCTTGGCCCGTTCGTCAACAAGTTCAGCGAGGGCGGCGGCTCGAGTATGTACAAGGCCGGGATGGACATCAGTGGCGGCGAGCTGGAGCAGCGTATCGCGGCCGCTTTCCGGATCATCTTCGACGACGAAGTCGGCCACATGAGGAAGGGCGCCGCCGGGCTCCGCGGCACCGTCCAAACTCCGGAGCAGTGGGAGAAGGCCAAGCGGCTGACCCGCGATCTTGCGCGGCAACGGGTATTAATGCGCAACGAGATGTTCGGGCAGCCCTTAAGCGAGGAGCGGCTGAAAGAGATCGACGAGGGCAAGATACAGCCCTTCCATCGAGATATTCTGACCACCTCCTAGATTCAGCCTGAGTGAGCACAGCCCAAAGGCGCTCCGCTTTCAGCCTAGAGGGGTCCGTGGCGCTGGTCACGGGCGCCGCCCACGGCCTGGGCGCGACCATCACCGAAGGACTAGCGTCGGGCGGTGCCGCGGTCGTGCTGGGTGACCTGGACCTGGGCGCGGCCGAGGCCCGCGCTGCTGGGCTCCGGGCACAGGGTAAGAGCGCCATCGCTCTCGAGCTCGACGTCACGGCCCAGGCCTCGATCGGCGACGCTCTAAAGGCCGCCCGACGCCAGCTGGGTCCGGTCGACGTCCTGGTCAACAATGCCGGCCTCAAGGGCGAGGCGCTCACGTCGGGCCGCCGGTCCGAGCAGCTCGCGACGTCAGACTGGCAGCGCATGGTCGATGTGAATCTCAACGGCGTCTTCTACTGTTGTCAGGCAGTCTATGGCGACATGGCCTCGCGAGGCCGCGGAAGCATCATCAACGTGGCCTCAATCTATGGGCTTGTCGCGAGTCGTATCGGGCCTAACTCGCCGTACGCGGCCACCAAGGCGGGGATCATCGGGCTGACCAGGGCGTTGGCCGTCGAATGGGCGCCCGCCGGCATCCGCGTCAACGCCATTGCTCCCACACACATCGAGCCGCGCTCGGACGAGGACCGTCCTTCATCGGCTGCGTCAGCCGAGCACGAACAGCGCATCCGTTGGCGCACGCCGCTGGGCCGCCGCGGCAGGCAGGACGAGATTGCTGGGCCGGTGGTGTTCCTGGCGTCGGACGCCAGCTCGCTGGTAACGGGCCACACCCTCGCGCTGGACGGCGGCTGGCTGGCGTGGTAGGCCATCCCAACCTGCGCGGCCAGGTCGATCCGCGTGAGGCCGCCGGTTTGGATTGCATAATGAACAGCTGTTGGTTTCGCGCGCAACCAGCCGGGCAGGTTCTGCCCGATGAAGATAAGCCATTGACATAGGCCGCGTATGATCGCCGCTGGCGAAGCGCAATGCGTCAAGTGGAACTCGAGTACCGGCAGCTGGGACGCTCCGGCCTGCGGATCTCGGTG
>DATGVV010000354.1:0-18275 GCA_035299885.1 Chloroflexota bacterium
TCACCGCCGCGCGGGCCATCCGGGGCACCCTCGAGGCCATCAAGCGCGACGGCATCCCGGACATGAGCCGCCTGCTGCCCTTCCCGGAGTTCCTCGACTTCATCGGCCTGCCCGAGATCCGCGAGCTCGAACAGCGCTTCAAAGCTGACTCCTGAGCGCCGCGGCGGCTTCCCCCATTCGCCGCAGGGCTTCCCGCAGGTTGTCTTGCGAGTTGGCGTACGACAGCCGCAGGTAGCCTTCGCCCGCGGCGCCGAAAGAGGCGCCCGACAGCGTGGCCACGCCGTGCTCCAGCAGCAGGAGGTTGGCGAGCTCAGCTGACGATAAGCCCAGCCCGCTGATGTTCGGGAAGGCGTAAAAGGCGCCGTGGGGCCAGCGGCAGCTGATTCCAGGGATCTCGTTCAGGCCTCGGACCACCAGCTCGCGCCGGGCGCGGAATTCGGCCACCATGTCGTCTACCGCCTGCTGCGGCCCCTGCAGCGCGGCGATGCCGGCGTGCTGCGTGAATGTGGCCGTGCACGACACGGAGTTGGTGACCAGCTTGGCCAGCTGCTCCGCTAGCTCCTCGGGCATGATGCCGTAGCCCAGCCGCCAGCCGGTCATGGCGTAGGTCTTCGAGAAGCCGTCCAGGATAATCGTCCGCTCGCGCATGCCGGGCAGGGCGGCGATGCTGACGTGCTCGCCCTCGTACAGGATGCGGCCATAGATCTCGTCGCTCAACACCCAACAGTCGTGCCGCTGAGCCAGCCGGGCGATCTCCTCGATGGCGGCGCGATCCAGCACGCCGCCGGTCGGGTTTTGGGGCGAGTTCAGGATGATCAACCGCGTCCTGTCCGTGACCGAGCTGCGCAGCAGGTCGAGGTCGAAGGCAAAGTCGTTCGCTTCCCGCAGCGGGATGGGCACGGGCTTGGCCCCCAGGAAATTGATCACCGAGCCGTAGATCGGGAAGCCCGGGTCGGGGCAGACCACCTCCTCGCCCGGGTTCAGCAGTGACACGAGGCCGAAGAACATGATCGGCTTGGCGCCCGGCGTGACCACCACTTCCAATGGGCGAATGTCGATGCCGCGCCGCCGCCCGGCGTCCTCGGCAATGGCCTCCCGCAGCTCCGGGATCCCCGACGACGGCGTGTAGTGCGTCGCTCCGCCGCGCAGCGCCTCGATGGCGGCCTCGGTGATGTGCGCCGGTGTGGGGAAATCGGGCTCGCCAATCTCCAGGTGGACAACCTGCTTGCCCTGCGCTTCCACGGCCTTGGCCTTGGCTAGCACTTCGAACGCGGACTCGGTGCCGAGGCGCGCCATGCTCTCGGCCAGCCGCATGTGGCCATTTTAGAATCTCTGTGCGACCTGCCGGCCCCCTTCGATTTCGTCCTGATCGACGCCTGGAAGCAGGACTATCCCGCCTACTTTGACCTCGTATTCCCCAAACTGGCCCCCGGCGGCCTCATCCTCGCCGATAACGTCACCTTCCCCAGCCCGCCCGGGAACTCAGGACAGACTTCCGCGGGGCACGATCCACTGGTGCGGCTGGGCGGTTACGGAGGCGATGAACTCGAAGTCTTGATCGTAGTGCAGGACCGTCAGGTTGGCCAGCTCGGCGGCCGCGGCGATGACCAAGTCTGGCACCTTCCGGCCTTTGAGGCCGTGGCTGGCGAGGAGCCGCTGTACGAGTTTCGCACGGTTGATGACCGCGGGCGTCACATCGATTGGCAGCAGCGAAGCCAGCAGTGACTGCCGCGTGTCCCATTCGGATGCATTTGACGCGGTGAAACCGATCTCAAGATCACTCAACGTGCAGCGCGCCAAGGCGGCCTGCTGGATAAACGGATCGAGAGCCCGCTCGATCTCTGGTCGCCAGTAGCGAGTTAGGATGCTCGTCTCGGCTAAATGCGTGATCACCAGGCCTGCGAGCGGTCGAAGTCCGGCATCTCCGCAAAGATCTCCCCCAACCGTCGCATTGCCTCGCGCAGCTCGGCAGCTCTGCGGTTAGTGACGATCCGCAACGCCTCGTCAACCGTGGCCTTGATTGTCGGCGTCCCCAGGCAGGCCTTAGCCTGCTCCAGCAACTCGTCGTCCATATCCACCAGGTGTTTCATGCCGGGAGTATATCTCGCATACTAGAGCCGTATATATCAGCCGACGCGAAAACCCCTTCATCACTTCATCGCCGAGAGCCTAGGTTTATCCGGCCTAACTGGTCGGGAAAAGCTTTACCGGCGTGCCGTCCGCCACCGGCAGGTGCGCGTAGGCCCAGTCGAACAGCTTGCGCCCCTCGGTGAAGTGGTGCTGACTGGCCAGCAGCACGATCAGCACGTTGCGACCGTTCTTCTGGCCGGCCAGGATGATGGTGTATTCGGCGGCGTCGGTGTAGCCGACCTTCACGCCGTACGTGCCCGGGTAGTCCCACAGCAGGTCGTTGAGGTTGATCGGCCTGAACCATTTGTGCTGCGCGTTGCCCGGAATGGCGATCTCCTTGGTGGAGACGACCGTCCGGATGAGCGGGTAGCCGGTTAAGGCGGCATTGGCCAGCACCGCCATGTCATACGGCGTGCTGTAGCTGCTGTCGTCCAGGCCCGAGGCATCCACGAAATGGCTGTCCCTAAGACCAAAGCTGGCCGCCTTGTCATTCATCTTGCGCAGGAAGGCTGTCCGGCCGCCGGGCACACCGCCGGCCAGCGCCTCCGCGGCGTCGTTGCCGGAGTCCAGCAGCAGCCCGTACAGCAGGTCCTGCACGCTCACCTGCTCGCCGTAGGACAGGCCCATCTTGTTGGGCTCCTCGTTGGCGGCCTCCCGCGAGATGCTGATGAGCTGCGACGGCTGCGCGCTGTCCAGGGCCACCATGGCGGTCACGATTTTCATGATGCTGGCCGGCGGTCGCCGCTTGTGCATGTCCTTCTCGAGCACGATCTGCTGCGTGTCACGGTCGACGACGATCGCGCTCTGGGCGGTAATTGGCGGCGCGTCGGTGGGCGGATGGAGCTTCAGCCAGCTGCTGGCGAGGTACTCGGGAACGGGTGTGGCCACAGCTCTCGGCACCGTGGAAGGGGCCGCGCTGGCCGCTCCCGGGACGGCCGCGGCCACCGTGGCGGCAGCTTGGAGTGGCGTGTTCGGCGCGCTGCTGTCGGAGCCCGGCCTAGTGGCGAAAAACACCATGGCCGTGGTGATGAACAGGAACAGCAGGACCGCTTCAGCGCGCCTCAAGCCAGTGCGGATTATATGGTGCGATCAGTCTAGGACGATAATCTCTCCCTCGACCTGGCTATCCGACAGCCGCAGCACGCCCATGGTGTGGTTGGGCTGGCGGCGCCGGTCGGTGGCCGAGCCCGGATTGAACAGCAGCTGACCGTCGTGCCACTCGTTCATCGGAACGTGCGAGTGGCCGAAGACCACCACCCTGGCGTGGGGGAACCAACGCCGCATCCGAGCCGGGCGCCCTTGGCGCGGGCCGCTGTCGTGGACCACGGCCAGCTCCACGCCCTCCCAGCACAGCAGCTGGCGCTCCGGAAGCTCCAGATCACGGTCGTTGTTGCCTCGCACGGCGTACACCGGCGCGATGCGCTCCAGCCGCTCCAGCACGTCCATCACCAGCACGTCGCCGGCATGGATGATGGCTTCCACCCGGCTCAGGTGCTGGTACGCTTGTGCCGGGAGGTCGCGAGCCCGTTTGGGGATGTGGCTGTCGGCCAGGACGCCAATGATCATCGATGTCATTCTGAGCGAAGCGAAGAATCGGTGCCAGTCCGCCGTGGCTGCCGATCCTTCGCCCGTGGCTCAGGATGACCAACCGACATGATCGAAGTCCGTGTGGGTCTGCTGGGGCTCGGCACGGTTGGCTCCGGCGTGGCCGAGATCCTGACCCGCAAGCGGGCCGACGTCGAGCGCGAGATAGGCCTACCCGTTCGCCTGTGCCGCGTGCTGGTGCGCGATCGCGACAAGCGCCGTGCCTATGCGCTCGATCCAGCCCTCTTGACGTACGATCCGGCCGATATCCTGGAGAGCCCCGAGATCGACATGGTGGTCGAGGTCATGGGCGGCGAAGAGCCCGCCGGCAGCTACATCCGGCGCGCCATCCAGGCCGGCAAGCAGGTCGTGACCGCCAACAAAGAGCTGGTGGCCAAACAGGGCCCCGAGCTGCTGGCCCTAGCGGCCGAGAAGAACGTCGACTTCCACTATGAGGCCAGCGTCGGCGGCGGCATCCCGTTGATTGCGCCCTTCAAGCAGGATTTGGCCGCCAATCGCATCCAACGCGTCAAGGCCATCATCAACGGCACGACCAACTACATCCTGACCCGCATGGCCGAAGAGGGCGTGGAATTTGGCGAGGCTCTGGCTGAGGCCCAGCGGTTGGGCTATGCCGAAGCCGACCCGGCCAACGACGTCGAAGGCATGGATGCCGTCTACAAGCTGGCCATCCTATCGACGCTGGCCTTTCACACCTTCGTGCGGCCCGAGGAGATCTACCGCGAGGGCATCACCAAGCTCTCGGCCCGGGACTTCCGCTACGCCCGCGATCTCGGCTACACCATCAAGCTGCTGGCCATCGCCGGCGATGCCGATGGCCAGGTGGAGGTGCGGGTCCATCCGGTGATGCTGCCCAGCCGCGCACTGCTGGCCCGGGTGGATGGCGTGTTTAACGCCGTCCAGGTCGAGGGTGACCTGGTTGGTAAGGTGATGTTCACCGGCCGCGGCGCAGGCGCCATGCCGACTGCCAGCGCCGTCATTGCCGACGTGATCGACATCGCCCAGGACGTGCAGCGCCAGATGGGCTTCATCACGCCCGTCATCCACTACGACGAGGGCAAGCGCATCAAGCCCATGGCCGAGGTGCGCACGCGCTTCTACCTGCGGCTGGAGGTGGCGGACCAGCCGGGCGTGCTGGCGCAGATTACCAGCGTGCTGGGCAATAACGGCATCAGCATTGCGTCGATCATTCAGAAGGAAGTGAACGACGAGGCCCGCTCGGCCGAGATCGTCATCGTGACCCACACAGCTTTGGAGGGCGCTGTCACCCAAGCTCTGAGCTCCCTCAGAGAACTGCCCGTGGTCTACGACGTCGGCTCCGCCATCCGCATCGAGGAAGACGACTGATGGCCCTGATCGAGGGCTCCTATCCGGTCGACCGGCCAGGCGTCATCGCCCACTACCGCGACTATCTGCCGGTCACGGAGAATACGCCCCTGTTCAGCCTGGGCGAAGGCTTCACGCCGCTGATCCATGCCCGCTGGCTGGGCGACGAGCTGGGGCTCAAGCAGCTGTACCTCAAGAACGAAGGCCAGAATCCCACCGGCTCCTTCAAGGACCGCGGCATGGTGATGGCCGTGGCCAAAGCGATCGAGGAAAACGCCGAGGCTATCGTGTGCGCCTCCACCGGCAACACCGCCGCGTCGGCCGCGGCTTACGGCGCGCTGGCGGGCATGCAGGTCATCGTGGTCATCCCGCGTGGCAACATCGCCCACGGCAAGCTGGCCCAGTCGCTGCACTATGGCGCCAGAGTCGTGGCCGTCGACGGCAACTTCGACGATGCGCTGCGCATCATCCGCGAGATCACCCAACGGCGGCGCGTCACGCTCGTGAATTCGGTCAATCCCATGCGCTTGGAAGGCCAGAAAACCGGCGCCTTCGAGGTCTGCGATGGCCTGCGGCGCTCGCCCGATTACCTGGCCATCCCGGTCGGCAATGCCGGCAACATCTCGGCCTATTGGGCCGGGTTCAAGCAGTATCGCGAGCGCGGCAAGGTGAATGGCCTGCCGAAGATGCTTGGCTTCGAGGCCGCCGGCGCCGCGCCCATTGTCGAGAATCGGGTGATCGACCATCCCGAGACGCTGGCCACGGCTATCAAGATCGGCAACCCCGCCTCCTGGGCCAAGGCCGTGGCCGCGCGCGATGAGTCCGGCGGCGTCATCGAAGCCGTCAGCGACGAGGAGATTATCGACGCCTACAAGCTGATCTCGCGCCTCGAAGGCATCTTCTGCGAGCCTGCTTCGGCAGCCAGTGTGGCCGGCGTGATCAAGCTGGTCAAGGCTGGCCGGCTGGAGACGGAGGCCTCCACCGTGTGCGTCCTCACGGGCTCCGGCCTCAAGGACCCGGACACCGCCATCGCCCGCGCTGCCGGTGTCCTGGAGACGGAGGCCACCATCGAGTCGGTTGAATCCGCGCTCGGCTGGGAAGCCGCGGCACTGGCCGGTACGCGCAGCTGATGCCTCCCGAAACCCTGGCCTCCGTCGACACCGTCATGTTCGATTTCGACGGAACGCTGGTGGATTCGATGGACTGCTATTACTCGGTGTTCCTGGACACCTTCAGCGAATTTGGCCTGCCGGTGGTCGAACGGGCCGAGCTGATGAGGCTCATGCGAAACGGCCGCAACATCCTCGAGACGTTGATCCCGGCTGATTGGCCGGAGCGCGAGTACACGGTCGACCAGTGCCGGAACGTGTTCCAGTGGATGTGGGACGAGCGGTCGCTGACCGAAATCGTGCTGCACGCGGAGGTCGCGCCCACCCTGCACGAGCTGCGGGAGCGCGGCCTGAAGCTCGGCCTGGCCACGGCCGCCCGCGGGGACTGGATCGAGCATGTGCTGGACAAGCACGGCATCGCCAGCTTCTTCCAGGCCGTGGTCACCATGGCCGATGTAGAGGCGCGCAAGCCAGCGCCGGATCTGCTGCTCGAATGTCTGCGCCAACTGGACAGCGAACCCGATCGGTCGGTGTACGTGGGCGATTCGCCCATTGATATACTCGCCGCCAAGTCGGCCGGCGTCCGACCGATCGGCGTGCTCTGCGGAGCAAGCACTCGGACGGCGTTACAGGCGGCCGGGCCGGACCTGATTCTGGATCATGTTGGGGAACTGCTTGCAGTCCTCGACCAAGCGAGGGATATGATGATCAGCGGATCCAACGGGCCAAGCGCGGCCGGAAGGGAGGACGGGCAAGTGGCTACCGATCTCACGCGGGGCTTTGGAGAGCCGGGAGGCTCGTCCGGGGTGCTCAGCTCCACATCCTCAGCGGCCGAGGGCGCTCCCGAGCTTGGCAGCTACGTCAACAACAGCACCTTTTTCAAGGGCGTCATCGAGTCCAGCCGGAGCATCGGCATCGATGGCAAGTTCGAAGGCGAGATCCACAGCCAGGCCGACGTGGTTGTTGGCCGCGACGCCGAAGTCCGCGGCAACATCCAGGGCGAGACGGTGATCGTCGCCGGCAAGATCAACGGCAACGTCAACAGCTCGACGCTCGAGCTGCAGCCCAGCGCGCAGCTGCTGGGCAACATTCGCACCGGCTCATTGCTGGTAGGCCTGGGCGCGATCTTCCGCGGCCAGTGCGACATGGGCCCCGAGGAGGCGATCGCGGAAGCAGCCGCGGCCCCCCAAGTCGCAGCTGCGCCGGCCGAACCCACGCCGCCCGCCGAGCAGCCGCCGGTAGCCGCGGCCGAGCCAGCGGCGGAGCAGCCGTCACACGGCAGAGGTTCACGCCGCCGCTCGAACGAGCCCGAAGAGGCCGCCGCCAGCGCTGAGGCCGGCGAACAGGTCTAGCGCGCGGCGACGGGGATCTTGCCCGGAATTTTCACCGGGTAGAGCCCGCTAAAGCCAACTTCGCCTCGCTCGCAGGCGTTGCACAGCGAGCAGCCGTCGGTCTTGCAGTCCTCGGTGAAGCCGGCCCGGAGCGCGTGGTGCCATTCGTCCAACAGGAACGCGTCGGTCACGCCGTAGTCGATGTGCGCCCAGGGTAGGATCTCCAGGTAGCCGCGCTGGCGATTCGCGTAGAAACGCGGGTCCAGGCCGCGGTCTTCAAAAGCCTGCCGCCACAGCCCGAACTTGAACTGATCGCCCCAGGCATCGAAGCGGCAGCCCATCTCCCAGGCGCGCTCGATGACGCCCGCCAGCCGCCGGTCCCCCCGCGCCAACGCGCCTTCGATTAGGCTCTCCTCCGGGTGGTTCCAGCTGAGCCGCAGCCCGCGCCCGCGGATGTGCTGCTGCAGGAACTTCACCTTGTCGCCGTAGGTTTCCATCGTGTCCTGGCCCACCCATTGGAAGGGCGTGTGTGGCTTGGGCACAAAGCTGCTCACGCTGACGTGTACGCTGGCCTTGGGGCCGTGGTACCGGAAGCCCAGGGCAGCCACCCTCTTGACCACGTCGGCCATCTCCTGCAGGTCGTCCATAGTCTCGGTCGGCAGGCCCATCATGTAGTACAGCTTGATGCTCTGCCAACCCTCGGAGAACGCGCCTTCCACTGCCTTGAGCAAGTCCTCGTTCGAGACACCTTTGTTGATCACGTCCCGCAGCCGCTGTGAGCCGGCCTCGGGCGCGAAGGTAAAGCCCGTCTTCCGCACCTGGGCGATCTCCTTGGCCAGGTCTACGACGAACGAGTCGACGCGCAGCGCAGGCATCGCAACGGACACATTGCTGTCCTTGAACTCGTCCATCATGGCCTTTACCAGGCCTTTCGCGTCGCTGTAATCGCCCGCCGACAACGACAGGAGCGAGACCTCCTCGAAGCCGGTGTTCTCGGCGAGCTGCCGGGCAATGTTCAGGATGGTCTCTTTCGAGCGCTCGCGCGTGGGGCGCGTGATCATGCCGGCCTGGCAGAAGCGGCAGCCGCGCGTGCAGCCACGCTGGATCTCGATCGGCGCCCGGTCGTGGATGATGCCGGTGAACGGCACCACCGGAGCGGTGGGATAGGGGATCGACTCCAGGTCGTCCACTTTGCGCCGCAGGATGCGCTTGGCCGGGCTGATCTCACGGATGATGCCGTCGGGCTGGTAGTCGAGCTCGAACTCCGCCGGCCAGTACACGCCCGGGATCTGGCTGGTGGCCTTCAGCACCGCCCGCCGCCCCTTCGACCGATGCGCGCGGTAGCAGTTCAGAACGTCGAGCAGCAGCTCTTCGCCTTCGCCCAGCAGGAACAGGTCGACGAACGCCGCCATGGGCTCGGGGTTGCAGGTACAGTGGCCGCCGGCGATCACGATGGGATCGCCATCACGGCGCTGCTCCGCATGGAGCGGGATGCCCGCCATGTCGAGCATGGTCAGCACGCCCGTGTAGTTCATCTCGCTGGCGAGGCCAAATCCGAGCACGTCGGCCTCCGACAGCGGTCGCCGGGTTTCCAGTGAGTACATCGGGATGGCGTGCTCGCGCATGGCGGCTTCCATGTCTGGCCAGGGGCAGTAGGCCCGCTCGGCCTGCATCCCGGGCTGGAGGTTCACGATGTGATACAGGATCTGCAGGCCCATGTTCGAGCTGCCCACCTCGTACACGTCGGGGAAGGCCAGCACCACCCGCAGGTCCACTTCGGCCTCAGGCTTGACGACCTGGTTCAGCTCGCCGCCGGTATAGCGCGCCGGCTTGCTGACTCGCGGCAGCACGATATCGAGCTGTTCCTGAGAGACTTTCACAAACTCGGATGTTACCTTGCGAATGTCATCCTGAGCGCAGCGAAGGACCCTGCCCGCAGGCCGGCGAGGAAGATCCTTCGTCGCTCGGGCTCCTCAGGATGACAGCGAGTCAGTAGCGCCGCGCGTGGCGGCGTTCGGGACCTGGCGTGAACAGCGCGTCGATGCCGGCCACCTGACCTGCTGCCAACGCGATGATCACCATCTCCGACACCAGCAACAGCCCGTTCAGCTCGTAGGTGGAACGCATCATCCAGCCAGCCGCCAGCGCGTAATTGACGTTGAGGATGATGCCTACGAAGGCGCTGTAGGGCGTTAGCAGCCCCAGCACCAGGCACAGGCCAACCAGCGCGTTACCGACCAGCGTCAGGTACGAGAACACAGACGCGTGCGTAAGCACCACCGCCTCGAGAAAGTGCCGGTAGAACTGCCACGGATTGCCCGCTGCCATGCCCTGCACGGCCGTCGCGAACCCCTGGTTCAGATATGAGCTGCTGGACGTTACCTGCGGGTAGGCCTCGAACAACCACACGCCGCCGACCGCCAGCCGCAGCAGCGCCATCCACAGCCGGTAATCCCGCATTTCGGCCTCACGCTAGCATGAGCCGCCCGTTTGATGCACCATCGGCTGCTTCGTATCCCCTATTTGGGTCGCAAGTCAGGCCGAGGCAGCGTGCTTCGCGGCGGCCTCGCGAATGCCTCGGGCCCGGCCGGAATCGCCGAAATCGTTGTGGCTCACGCCGAGATCGTGCCGGCGCAGCTCCTCCGCCTGGCGGCCAATCTCATCCTTCAAGAATTTGAGCGGCTCGACGACGTCGCGGCTGAAACGATCGATGTCGACGGACGCCCAATCGCCCACGGGCCCTTTCTGCTTGACTTGCCGATCCCAGTAGTCCAGCAGCTGACCGTAGGCCTTCAGCGTCTCGCGCGCCAGCCGTGCGTGAGCTTCGCGGTCCATTCGGGCATTGTAGTTAGAGCACGCCTTTGGCCACGCCGGGGCTGTTGGGCATCGGTCCGCCGCGCATCGGCTCCACGGTGATCCAGGCCGAATCGTAGGAATGGACGGAAGCGTCCAGCTGCAGCGTGCACTCGCCATCGCCCTGCTCGTCCACGGGCAGCGTTGCTGCCGGCATCCGAGCCCCCTGTCGCCCCAGCCAGACCTGGTAGATCCTGCCCGCGGGCAGTGGCGGCAGGCGGCTGGCCATCAGCATGGCGGAATTGCTCGAGTCATCCATGATCACCCGGACCTGCGCGCTGGGCGCCAGGGCGGTGCCCTCCAGCGGCCGCGTCACGGCTGAGCCCGAGGTCACCATCATCAGCAGGTGCGTCTGCTGCGCGAGGCGGTTTTGCAGGGCGGACATCTGGCGGCGTTCGGCACTGAGCTCACCCATCAGGGACATGTTCCAGCCGGCCAAGCCCAACACCAGCACGGTCGCCGCCGCCACAGGCGCAAACACCGGCCGCCGCAGCCACTCAAGAAAACTCCCTCTTCTGATGGGGGAGGGCTGAACGGAGCTCCCTCTCCCGCTGGGAGAGGGCAGGGGAGAGGGCCCGATATCCCGGATCGCTCCCATCATCCGCTCCAGGCTGCCCTCCGGCGCGGGTCGGTAGCGCGCCGCGTACGGCAGATAGTGGGCCACCTCGCTGGCCTCGCGCGCCAGGTTCGCGCAGAAGCCGCAGTCCACCAGGTGCTCCTGCACCAGCGTCATCTCATCCGTTTCCAGCGCGCCTAGCGCATAGGAGGCGATGAGCTCGCGGACGTCAGCGTGGGTCACGAGATCTCCGCTCCCAGCTCGCTGCTGAGCAGCAGGTCGCGCAGTTTTTGCAAGCCCAACCGGATGCGCGTCTTGGTGGTGCCCAGCGGATCGCCGAGCCGGGCCGAGATCTCGGATTGGGTGAGGCCCTCGAAATAGGCCAGCTCCAGGGCCTCCCGCTGAGCCGGCGGCAGCTCGCCCATGGCCTGCCGGATCAGCCGCCGGCGCTCCGCGTGCCACACGTCGCGTTCGACGTCCGCCGTCTCGTCCACCGGGTCAAGCACCGGATCGTCTGGTGTCAGCGGGTCCGAGCGCTGGGGCCGAGATCGGCGGCTGCGCAGCTGGTCGATGCTCAGATTACGGGCAACGCTCATGAGCCACGTAGAGAACTTGCCGCGACGCGCGTCGAAGGATGGCGCTTGCCGCCACACGCGTACGAACGCTTCGTTCAGCAGTTCCTCGGCTCCCTCCCGGTCATTCAGCATCCGAAACGCCAGCGAATAGACCGCGCCGGCGTAACGCTTGAAAAGCTCGGCCAGGGCGTCGCTGTCGCCCTCGGCCACGAGCCGCATGAGCTCCTCGTCGCTCATTAACCCTCTACGTGTGTGTCGCGGCTACTGGATTCGCCGCGCGGCCTCGACGATCAGGTCGCAAGCTTGTTTGCGGCTGAGCAGGCCAGTATTGATGGTCAGGTGATACAGCGTCGGATCGCTCCAGCGCGACTGATAGAAGCGGCTGGTGTAGCTCTCGCGGGCGTGGTCGCTGTCGCGGCACGACTTTTCGGCTGCCTCACGACTGGAGCCGCGGTCGTGCATCACCCGCTCGACGCGGGTGTCCCAGGGGGCCACCACGTGTACGTGTAGCGCCTTGGGCAGGTCCTTCAGCAGCAGGTGCGTCGCGCGGCCGACGATCACGGCGTTGCCGCTCCCGGCAATCTCTCGGATCACCTGGCGGACAAAGTTGAGGTACAGCGTGTCGTTCAAATCGAAAGTGAAGACGGGCGGGTTGGCGTCGAGCTCCTGCTCCTCCGGCGCGGGGATGACTGGCGCCGGCACCACCCCCACCAGCGGCGCGAGCCGGGTACCGTCGGCGAAAGCCTGGATGATGGCATTGGCCACCCGCTTGGCGAACGTCGGGCTCTTTTCCTCGATGTCCGAGATGGTCTGCTCCGGCGCGTCCATGCGCTGCGCCACGCTGCGGATGATCTCGCGATCCACAAAGCTCACGCCCAGCGCAGCGGCCACGTCCTGGCCAATCTCGTCGCCCCAGCTTCCGAGCTGGCGCGAAAGCGTGACGAGCGGCATGGTGGAGATAGAGTACACCGTGCATGGCACATCAGGCAGCCCTTGTTTGGGGCGGCCCCATCAAGTACGACTTCGGCCCGCAGCACCCGCTGCAGCCGGTGCGCGTCGAGCTGGCGGTGGAGCTGATGCGCGCCTATGGACTGCTCGATCGGCCCAACGTCCAGCTCATCCCGCCGCGCCTCGCCACGGACGAGGAGCTGCAGCTCATCCATTCGGCGGGCTACATCGCTGCCGTGCGGCGAGCCGGGGAGGTGGGCGACTGCGGGGCCAGCGTCCCCGAATACTGCCTGGGCCCGGGCGACAACCCCATTTTCCCGGCCATGCACGAGGCCTCGGCTGAGGTGGCCGGCGGCTCGCTGGACGCCGCTGAGTTCGTGCTGCGAGGGACCGATCATCATGCCTTCTCGATCGCCGGCGGGCTGCACCACGCGATGCGCGGCAACGCGTCGGGGTTCTGCATCTACAACGACGCATCTATCGCCATCGAGCACTTGCGGCGCAAGGGCCTGCGCGTGCTCTACCTGGACACGGATGCCCATCACGGTGATGGCGTCCAGGCCGCCTTCTACGATACGGACGAGGTGCTGACCATCTCGTTTCACGAGAACGGCCGGTTCCTGTTTCCCGGCACAGGCTTCGTCAATGAGACCGGCGCCGGCCGCGGTCAGGGCTACGCGGTGAACGTGCCCCTGCCACCCGGCACTGCTGACCAGGCTTACCGGGCGGCTTTCGACGTGCTGGTCCCCCCGCTTGCGTTGGCTTTCAAGCCGGACGTCATCGTCAACCAGAACGGCGCTGACGCCTACCAGGACGATCCACTCGCGCATCTGCGCGTGACCACGGGGCTGTATGCCCACATCGCGCGCACGGTGCATCAGCTTGCTCACGAGCTGTGCCAGGGCCGCTGGCTGGCCCTGGGCGGCGGCGGCTACGACCTGTTCAGCGCCGTGCCGCGCGCCTGGACCATCGTTTTCGCCGAGCTGACGGCGGTGGAGCTGCCAAATGAGCTGCCCCAGGCCTGGCTAGACTTCAGCCAGAGTAAGGGCTCGCGCCGGCTGCCGAAGTCACTGATTGACCCGCCGACACAGTCCGACGAGAAGGGAATGTCCGCCGTCCAGGAAGTGATCGAGCGCGTTCGCCAGGAGATCCCGCTCCTCCATGGTTGAGAAAGAGGCGTCAGGCGTCAGGCGTCAGTCGTCAGTCGCCGTCCGAAAGCCCCCAATTCGCATCGGCCTGTCTCCGAATTCCAAATTCCAAATGCCAAATTCGCTGGCGAAGCCAGCCTGGCTCAAGGTCCGCTGGGGCGGCGGCCCCACCTTCAACCTTGTCGAGCAGCAGCTGCGCTCGCACGGCTTGCACACCGTGTGCGAGGAAGCCATGTGCCCCAACCGCGGCGAATGCTGGAGCCGCGGCGTGGCCACCGTGCTCATCATGGGCGACGTGTGCACGCGGCGCTGCGGCTTCTGCGCCATCGGCAAGGGAAGGCCGGCGACGCTCAATCCCGATGAACCGCGTGCGGTAGCCGAAACCGCGGCCATCCTGGGCGCCCGCTATCTGGTGATTACCTCCGTCGATCGCGACGACCTGCCGGATGGCGGATCAGCGCACTTCGGCGCGTGCATCCGGGCCGTGCGGGAGCGGATCGGTGCGGACGTGGAAGCGCTCATCCCCGACTTCAAAGGCAGCCGCTCCGCGGTGGAGACCCTGCTTGGGGCGCGGCCCATCTGCCTGGCCCACAATGTAGAGACCGTGCCCGAGCTGTACCGTACGGTGCGGCCGGGCAGCTTCTATGAGCGCTCGCTGTCGGTGTTGCGCATGAGCAAGGACATCTCGCCGCGGACGGCCACCAAGTCCAACCTGATGCTGGGCCTGGGAGAGACGCGCGATGGCGTGCTGCGCGTCATGGACGATCTGCGCGAGGCCGGCTGCGATGGCCTGACCATCGGCCAGTATTTGGCGCCCACTCGGGGCCACCTGCCGGTGCGCGAGTACGTCCACCCGGACGCGTTCGCCGAGCTGGGCCAGATTGCCCGCGCCAGAGGCTTCACTTTCGTGGCCTCAGGCCCGCTGGTGCGCTCGTCCTATAAGGCCGACGAGCAGTTCCACGGCACATTCGCACCCTAGAAGTCGTCGCCCCCCAGTTCCCCGCCGCCGTCACCCATCGACGGATCCTCGCCGCTCTCCATAGCATCCACCATCTCATCGAACTCGTCGCCCAGGTCCTCGCCCAGCTCCGATCCCATCTTGCGTGCCCAAGCGGCCACGCTCTTCGGATCGTCCTCGTCGATGCCCGACAGGGAGCTCGGGTCCGCCAGCGACTCCAGCCGGTCTTCCTCCGACCGGATAGTCGCCACGCGGGACACCAGCTTGGCCAGGTTGTTCGAGCCGCAGTGCGGGCACACCGGTTCGCTGATGTCGCTAAACGATCGGAATAGGATGCTCGCGCGCTTGCGGCAGTCGGAGCAGCGGTACTCGTAGACCGGCACCTATAACGCACCTCCGCTGAAGCCATAGCCCAGCAGCCCTGCGCCGATGAGGCCGAAGCCGGAGCCCAGTAAGAACAGCTCGCGCCGGCGCGTCAACGCTGAGATGGAGGCCAGCGCGATGCCAATCTGCAGCGCCCCCACCGATCGGGCAAATGTCTCGTGGATCGCGTTCTTCACGTGGGCCTCATTCAAAAGCTCCTCGCGCTCGCTCTCGAGCTTCCGCGCCTCGTTCATGAGGTCGGGCTGCTTGTCTGCCTCGCGCTTGGCTTCGCCGGCCAGCCGCTGCGATTCCGCGCTGTTGCCGGTCATCACCAGCGCCTGGGTCTCGAATACCCGCCGCTTGATGCCGTCGGCCTGGTATTCGTTCCAGGTGTCCGAGGCTTTCGTCTGCGCCAGGACCGATTGGTTGCTGATAAGCAGCGCCTCATTTGAGAGGCTTGCCGCCTGCTGGGCGCCCACCGCGGCCAGGACCGCCATCAGCCCCGTGGCCAGCGCGATCAGCTGGATGAACCTGCTGAACCCGCCCGCCCGCTCGTGCTCCTCGCGCAGCTGATCGAATTTCTCGCGCAACTCGTGCGTTTCGAGCTCAATCTCGTGTGCCACCGGCTCATAGTGTAGCCGCCCTCACCCGAGCGTCACGGCGCGGCTGGCGCTGGCGTTTACCTGATCGCTTACCATAATCAGTGCTAACTTGCTGGGGAGGACCAATCTGAGCTACTTGCGGCGGATCTCGCCAATGCAGATCTTGCTGCTGCTCGTCCTGACCGTCGCGTTGTACTTTGCCGCCGCGTTCTCGGGCGAGCTCATCACCAGCCAGCGTATCGACCGCGAGGTGGCGTCCATCAGCGCCGACATCGACCGACTGCGGGCCGAGAACACGCGCCTCAAGGCCGCGGTGGCCGAAGCCAGCAGCGACGCTTTTGTCGAGCGAGAGGCGCGCGAGCGCTTGGGCCTGGTGCGCCCCGGCGACGTGCCGGTGGTCGTCACCAATGCCCCCACGCCCGCTCCCCCGCCGCCCAAGCTCGCCCCCAGGCCCAAGGCCCACTGGGAGAAGTGGCAGGCGCTCCTGCGGCGGACATGACGCACTGCGTGTGTGGGCCATGCTACGCTGACAAGCGTTGCCCACCTTCGAATTTCCTCCTGAAATCCGGCAAAACCTCGGACTGATCGAGGAGCGTTTTCAGTCGATTGTCAATTCGAAGGTGGATCTGGTCGAAGAGACCTCGGGCTACATCCTGAGCAGCCCCGGTAAGCGCCTCCGCCCGGCGCTTGTCCTGCTGGCCGCCGACAACCAGTCGGCCATGATGGACAAGCTGATCTTGTGGGGCCTCACGGTCGAGCTTACCCACACCGCCAGTCTCGTCCACGACGACTTGCTCGACCAGGCGCCGCTGCGCCGCGGTTTGCCGACCCTCAACGCCAAATGGGGCAACAACATCGCCCTGCTGGTGGGCGATTTCTTCTTCGCCAAAGTGGCCGCCACCCTGGCCGAGCTGGACGACAGTCGCCTGATCTCGCTCATCGCGGAGACGATCGGCAGCGTGTGTGAGGGCGAGACCTGGGAGCTGCTGACGGCTCGCCATGCCGACGTGAGCGTCGACGACTACCTGCGGCGCATCGAGCTGAAGACCGCCACCCTGCTGGCGACCTCCTGCCAGGGCGGCGCGCTGCTCGGCGGCCGTCCCGAAGCCGAGGTGCTGGCCTTTCGCCAGTTCGGCCATTACATCGGGCTCGTGTTCCAGGTGGTCGACGACATCTTGGACATCACCGCCGACGAGGCCAAGCTGGGCAAGGCTGTGGGCACCGACCTTCGCCAGGGGCTGGCCACCCTGCCAATCCTGTACGCCCTCAATGACGGCATCAACCCCGCGCCCATCGTGGCCGTCCTCGAGGCCAAAACCGACCGCGAGGAGGACGTGCTCGAGGCCCTCGAGCTGGTCCGCCGCAGCAGCGCCGTGGATCAGGCCTACACCTACGCCGAGCAGGTCAACCGCCAGGCGCGTGAGTGCCTCACGGGCATCCACTCCCGCTACCGCGACACCCTCGAAGCCCTCACCGAGAACCTCCTCGTCCGCGAAAGCTAAGCCGGCCTAAGGATCGTCAATCCAGCAACGGCCGGTAGGCGCTTGTCGCTACTCACAAAAGCCGTGGCGCGCTTCGACAGCGCCGTAGCAATATGAATTGCGTCTGGCAGTCGTAATGCGGGCCATTGGGCCCGCAGCTGCGCCGCCGACTCGCAAATGCTGGCGTCCGCGGGAACCTGTTCCAGGTTTGGATACGCTGCCAGCAGCTCTGTGTACCCGCGTGCGATGTCCGGCCGGTTGTCGCGAAAAGGCCGGACCAGAAGCTCTCCCAAGACCAGAGTAGACGCGATGGCCAGCGTGCTGCCGATTTGGATGGAGCTGAGTAGCGATCTGCAGGCTGGACCAAATTCCGGATGATTCTCGAACGCGTATACAAACACTGTGCTGTCGAGACCGACGAGCCGATGCTGTACTAGGGCTCGCGGTGTGACCACTCGTTCCTGAGCTCTTCTATATAGGCTGTGGTGTCGATGCCTTGCCAGATTTCAGGCGCGAGTTCGAGTAGCTCTGTGAGTACGTCGCGGCGCGCCACAGGTTCCTCGCGCTCGAGGATCGCCTTCTTCCCTTTGATCTCTATGCGAAGCCTGTCACCGGGCTTTATCCCTAAACGCTTTCGCACAGCCGCGGGGACGGCGATCTGATTCTTGGCGCTGACCTTCACCGTGGACATTTGCTTAGCAGTCTAGCAAGCGTTGCTAAGCAAAAATGGACTACCGCCGCCAATCGATACCGCCAGGGTCGCCGGTCTTGAGCAGGTAGGTGAAGCCGCTGCCATCAGCGTTCATGCGATAGGTTGCGTCCAGGTTGGCGGCGGCGATCTGATGGCCATCCGGACTCCAGGCCATGCCCAACTCGTCGAGGCCGATGCCGGCCACCTTCCGAAAGCCCTTGCCGTCGACGCCTATCACCCATGGATCCCAAGGCAGGCCGTGAGCCAGTGCGGGTTCGGGCAGCAGCGGGTTCAGCGCGCGCGCCAGGGACCGGCCTAGCGCCGCGACGTTACTGTCGGTCCGGCCCGAGCCGGCGAACAGCAGCATCTTGCCATCCGGCGAGAAGCGGGGTATGTACACCGCCTGAAAATCCTGATCCGATAACAGCGTGCGCGGCGTGCCACCGGCCGGTGCGTATACCAGCTGAAAACTCGAGTCGCTCAGGGTGAAGTTCACCCAGGCCAGATCGCCCGTGGATGCCGCTGCCGGGAAAATGGCGTCCTTGGTCACGACCTCGCGCGCGCCACTCGCCACGTCCACCTTCTCGATGGTCAGCGTG
>DATGVV010000355.1:0-3717 GCA_035299885.1 Chloroflexota bacterium
CCGGCGCGGATATCTTCTGGACGCCGAACTCGAGTTCCAACTCGGCGACGGTATACCTGAGCGCCAGCATTACGCCCTGCCTCAACAACGTCAGCCAGTACCCCGATATCACGAAGGCCAAGGTGACGTTCGCCTACCGCAACATCGACGGCAGCGTCACGCCGGTCACTGGCGCGAGCAACCTGCCTGTCAGCTTGGCCAACCCGGGCGATCCCAGCGTCGGCACGGCTTCGGCCATTGTCCAAATGAGCCTAAGCAGCAGTGCCGTGACGAACAGCTTCCAGCTGGCGATCATTGTGGGCGGCGACTTCAAGCGCAACGTACCTCAGGACGACACGACAATCACTATCGCTAAACCGGAACCGGGCGGTGAGATTGTTGGCGGCGGCGTCATCCTTGCCAATAGCGTCACGAGCGGTGGTACGCTGGCGGCGGAGGCTGGCACCAACGTCAACTTCTCGTACGGCATCAGCTTCACTAAGAGCCTCACCAACCCGCAAGGCCAAGCCATCGTGATGGTGACCGCCGCCAACGGCCACACCTACCAGATCAAGAGCAACTCCATCTCCACACTGCAAGTGGTTAACCCAGGGGACAGGATCAGTAACGGAACAATCGATGGTACCTGCCACGCGACCAAGGAGTGCGCGATGTTCACGTCTAAGTCGAGCATCGTCGATCTAACAACGGGCGCCAGCATTGATGGCGGATCCCCCTTCCAGCTGACGATGTCCGACAACGGCGCGTCGGGAGACACGCTGGGCATCACGGTCAACAACGCTAAGACCGGCGGGCTTTGGTTCAGCAGCAACTGGAACGCTAATGTCGGTAAGACGATCGAGGCTGTCGCAGTTAGCTCCAATGGCACGGCGACGGACACAATCACGGTCACCAAAGCGACCTAGGTAGGCACAGGCGGCTTCAAATAAGGAAAGGGCTTCGGCGGTCGCCGGAGCCCTTTCTCGATCCTGAGAATGCGTTGGAATGTTTACCCTCCGGTTTCCCTCATTCCCCCACTGGGAAGGAAGTGGCCGGCCGGAACCAGGTGCGTCGACTGGAGCAAGCGGAACGCTTAGCGCGCCAGGAACGGGTGCAATAAATACCCAGCCAGACCGCAGAGGGATTAGCTCTTGCCGCCGCCCAGCCCTACCGTACTTTAGTCTGACCATGACGCGGCCAAGGGGACTCCGGCCAGGAGCAGCAGAAGTGAACATCTCCTTCGCCGCCTTCTATGAAAATCAGCGCCGGTCCGTACTTGGCCGCTTGCTGCGCCGGGTTCGTAGGTTCGAGGACGCCGAAGACCTGACCGAACTCGCCTTTGTCAAGGCGCTTGCCGCCTGGGACCAATGCCCTTATCCTGTTCCGAACCGCAGGCCGTGGCTGCTGCGAATAGCCAGAAACGTCACCATTGACTATCAGCGCGCGCACGCTCAATCGCACACAATGAGGCTGCCGGATGAGTTCGATGTTATAAGCCAAGACGACCCATCCAGGGATGCCGAATCAGCCGCCATCCGCGCCAGCTATGCGGAGGCGCTGGAACGCCTGACACCACGTCAACGGCAGATCGTCACCAGGTTCTTTGCGGGATTCACTTCCGGGGATGTGGCTCGACAGTTGGGACTCTCCGAGGGCGCTATCAAGTCAACGGTGCACCGCGCACGACAAATCTTGCGTCAGGACCCGATGCTGGCACAATGGACAGCCTAAGCAGCGATTCGCTGGCTTCACTGCGCGGGAGTTGATGAGGCTGCTGTTCCTCCGGCATTTGTATGAACACGGCCCCTTCCGCGACGACGCCGCTGTGGCAGCGGATGTTCCACAAACAGCGTGACGCTGGCCAGGCTCATTTGCTGGTTCGTGGGCCATCAGTTGCTCCGGGTCGCGCCGCGGCTCAAGGAATGTCAGCGCTGTGGCAAGCAGTTTCCGGTCAGATAACCGTAACGATTCGATTGGTCGCTCGTCTTACGCGCCGGACCAATGTGCCGTCTGCCGCCGCCGGCGCTCGCTATTCGGAGTCGGCCTAGGATTGCTCATTCCATCCCTGCTTCCGGCTGAGCTTGGCTTATAGCCCATATAGCTTGTCTGAATCAGAAAAAACTCCCAGACGAGTAGCCAACCTTGGCTTAAGCTCACATAATCAAGCATCCGCTGTAAACATCTTGCAACCGCCGAGAGCAGCAGCTAGCCTGTGCCGAAGATCGCGGCCAGGGTTCACGCCGACGAGTACGACTTGGTGTTATTCGACGTGCTGCTGCCCGAAGGTGATCGCCGCTCCAATCCGCCGTCCTCGTCCGACCACGTCGAGTGGGTCACGGAGTGCCTAGGCCTGGCCGCGGACAAATTCTCGGCCCACTCCGGAAGTTCGGTGCGACTGAAGCATCGCGTGCAGAGCCCGGTCGACAAGCAGCGGCCGCGCTTGCGCGAGATAGTGTATTTGCGAGAGGTGGCCCGCGCCAATGAGGCGGCCATCGTCAGCGAGGTCGCTGAGCTGGACCTGGCTAGCGTCGATAGCCTGGCGCAGCACGACGACGCACTGGGCCGACTGGCGCGCGTGTTTCAACGGACCATCGGCGAGGTGCGGGCACGCGAGGCCTCACTGCGACGCGAGGTCCAACAGCTGCGCATCGAAATCGACACAGTGAAACGCGACCAGGAGCTGGACAAAATAACCAACTCCGATTATTTCCGCCGTGTTCGCCAACAAGCGCGAGAGTGGCGGGCCGCCAACTGAGCAGCCCCGTCTAGGGCGAAGCCGAGCCAACCGGCGAAGCTGAGGGCGAGCCGCTGCTGGCCACGATGGATGGCGCCGGCGGAGGCGGTTCAACTCCATGTGGCATCAGAGCATTCAGGCTGAGCGCCAGGACTACGGCCGCGAACACCACCAAAACCACCGCCAGCACTTTCATGTGCGTCGGCATGTAATCGGCAGCGCGATCGTCTACGTGTTAGAGGCTGAAACCGGCCAACCTTAGTGGAGGCAGCAACAAGCCGGCCGTCACCAGTCCACAGCACGCCAAGAGACTAGCCAGCAACAGCAGCCGTTGCGTGCGCTTCCGTCGACATGCCAGGGCATGCCAAATGCCGTTGAGCTCCGCCATTTCCTCGAGTGACACCGGATGCAGCACCTCCATTCTTTTCTTCCGAGCCCCGTATCGTCTCGCCTCTAATCCTCCCGTCCGGCGAATAGCGGCGTACGGCGTTCCGGATCCCTGAACCTGTCGCCTAGTTCCACCTGCGTGAGCTGCTTCCGAAGCACGCTCATATGGAGGTTGTTGTCGAAGCCGAGGTGGCGAGTGCGGAGGCGCAGCCGGCGTTCCAACGCATCCAGCCGCCGATGCAGCGCTGCAATCCGCTGGGCCACGCCCTTCAGTCGATGCGGCCCCGCTGCCTGCTGGATGATTTGTAACTGAACGTCTAGCAGGTTGGTCTCCGCAAGCACATCACGCAGCCGCCGTCGGGGCATACTGCAAGCCATTGGTCTTGGAGCGCCCGCCAGCAGCATGTCGACCTCCACCACCCGTTCTAACACTGACATCCCCTAACCTCCGAGGGCGCCCTTATATCGAAATGCGAATTACCGCTTGGTTCCTACAGTCTAAAGCCCCATTGCCGCTTTTGTCAGTGCAAAATACCGCACAAGGCAGTAGGTAATTCGGCCCACGCCAGGCCCGTACGGTTGCTTGGTTTTTCTTTGACACCCGTGCTGCTCCTATC